>JAYSYM010000072.1:0-21582 GCA_043727635.1 Bdellovibrionales bacterium
CGCAGTACTTGAAGCGACTCGTCTTGGTATTCCAGTAGTTGGAATCGCCGACACAAACGTAAACCCAGAAGTTATCGAGTACCCAATCCCAGGTAACGACGACGCTATTCGCTCAATCAAACTTTTCTCTAACATGGTTGCTGATGCATTCATGGAAGGTGCAAAAGAATACGAAAACAAACTTCGCGCGAACTCTGATAAAGGTTCTGACCTCGAAAAAGAAATGTCAGCTGGCAAGCCAGACGTTGACACTCCTTCTAAGCGTCGTGAACAACGTGGTGGTGCTCCAAGCCGTCCAGCTGGTGCTGCTGCTCCTTCATCTGGTCCTACGGTTGTTAAAGCTAACAAGCCTGCACGTAAACTCGTTGCTGCTGGTTTGGCTGACGAAGTTGAAATCGCTCAAGAACTTGAGCAACAACAAGAAGAAGTACCTAAGACAGACGAAGAATAGGTTTTCGACGAACGAGCGGCCAGCGGCTGCTCGTTTTTTTATCCGCGATAAAAATCTAATAACCTTGAGGTTTGAAAATGGCTGTAACAGCTACCCTAGTAAAAGACTTACGCGAAAAATCCGGCGCCGGAATGCTCGACTGCAAGAAAGCACTCGAAGAAACACAAGGCGATTTCGAAAAAGCAATCGATTGGCTTCGTAAAAAAGGCCTAAGCTCAGCTGACAAAAAAGCTGGCCGTATTGCTGCTGAAGGTATGGTTTCATCTTACATCCACGGTGAAGGCCGCGTTGGCGTTCTCGTCGAAGTAAACTCTGAAACTGATTTCGTTGCGCGCAACGAAGCTTTCAAAGATTTTGTTCGTAACATCGCTATGCACATCGCTGCTGCTGCTCCACTTGCAGTTTCTGCTTCAGAAATTCCGCAAGACGTACAAGATCGCGAGCGCGACGTTCTAATGGGCAAGGCTCGCGAACAAGGCAAAAAAGAAGAGATGCTCGCTAAGATCATCGACGGCCAAATGAAGAAGTTCCTCTCTGAGAGCTGCCTTCTTGAACAAGCGTATATTAAAAATCCAGACATCAAGATCTCTGAGTACTTGAAAGAAACTATTGCGAAGATCGGTGAGAACATCGTGATTCGTCGTTTCGTTAGATTCGGTCTTGGTGAAGGTATCGAGAGAAAGAAAGACGACTTCGCAGCTGAAGTTGCCGCGCAAGCAAAAATTTAACTGTCGGCCGACTATTCGGCCGATTAACGCAACAGAGGTCCTGCCTTGGCAAAGATGAAGTACCAACGCGTTTTACTTAAGTTAAGTGGCGAAGCACTCGCTGGTGACAAAGGTTTTGGAATCAATCCAACTGTCATCAACGATATCGCAAAAGGCGTTGGTTCTGCACACGAAGCTGGGGCTGAAATTGGAATCGTGATTGGCGGCGGCAATATCTTCCGCGGTATCGCCGCTTCTGCTACCGGCATGGATCGTTCAAGCTCTGATTACATGGGCATGCTTGCAACGATGATCAATGCTCTCGCACTTCAAGACGCACTCGAAAAAATTAATGTCGATACGCGGGTTCAAAGCGCAATTGAGATGAACGAAATCGCTGAGCCTTATATTCGTCGACGAGCGATGCGCCACTTAGAAAAAAAGCGCGTCGTGATCTTCGGAGCAGGCACCGGCAATCCTTATTTCACTACTGACACTGCCGCGGCCCTTCGCGCGATGGAAATCGATGCCCACATCGTAATGAAGGCCACAAAAGTCGATGGCGTTTATGATAAAGATCCGATGATCCACAAAGACGCTGTGAAGTTTGAAGAGCTCACTTACATCGAAGTTTTAAACAAACGTCTGAATGTAATGGACTCAACTGCTATCAGCCTCTGCATGGACAACAGCCTTCCGATTCTTTGTTTCAACCTTGATCAGCCAACTAATATTCTCAAGGCAATCAAGGGTGATAAAATCGGTACGTTAATTCACGCTTAAAAGTTTTAAGAATTTTTTGGGGAGGATCAGATGTCTATAGCTAACATGAAGACTCAGGCTAAAGATTCGATGGAGAAGGCGGTTAACGCTTTAATCAACGAACTTAAGAAAGTTCGCACCGGCCGCGCGCAAGTCTCTATGCTCGACAATATTAAAGTCGACTACTACGGGACAATGACTCCGTTGAATCAGGTGAGCGCAATTTCTACTCCAGACGCTCGAAGCTTTTTAATCGCACCTTGGGAAGCACCAATGGTTAAGGCGATTGAGCAAGCAATCGTAAAGAGTGACCTTGGAATGGCTCCGATGAGCGACGGCAAAGTTGTTCGCCTTAAAGTTCCAGATCTCACCGAACAACGTCGTAAAGACATGGTCAAATCTATGAAGAAGACCGTTGAAGACGCTAAAGTCGCAGTTCGCATGGCTCGCCGAGATGCCAACGAAGCAGCCAAAACAGGCCTAAAAAATAAAGAATACTCTGAAGATGACAACAAAAAGGCTCAAGAAGAGATCCAAAAGATGACGGATCAGTACATTGAGAAAATTGATAAGTTGGCAGGCGAAAAAGAAAAAGAGATCATGACCATCTAATGAGTCATCAAGTTCCAAAGCATCTCGCAATCATTATGGATGGTAACGGTCGGTGGGCGAAGGCCCGCGGTTACCAAAGAACATATGGGCACTTACGAGGCGCCCGAGTTGCAAAAAACATCATCGAGCTTTGCGCTGAGCGCGGAGTGAAATTCCTCACACTTTATGCTTTCAGCTCAGAAAATTGGATGCGTCCTTTTTCTGAAGTTACTTTTTTAATGCAACTTCTCGCTCGGCACTTACGGCGGGAACGCGCGACTCTCATGCAAAACAACATTCGCTTTCAAACGATCGGCGACATCTCAAAACTTCCCGACATCGTTCAAGCTGAAATCGAAAAGACCATTGAAGAAACTTCTGTTAACAGCGGAATGACTTTGATCTTTGCTTTGAGTTACGGAAGCCATCAAGAAATCACAAATGCAGTGAAGGCAATTTGTGACGATGTGACAGCGGGAAAGCTTGATTCGGCCGCAATTACTCCAGAGTTATTGGCGTCACGACTCGAGACCTCTCACCTACCCAATCCAGATTTGATTATTCGCACGAGCGGCGAATACAGACTTTCAAATTTTATGTTGTGGCAGGCCGCTTACAGCGAACTTTATATTGCTGATTGTGTCTGGCCCAACTTCAATCGCGAAGAATTAGAAAAGGCCTTTGAAGCTTACTCGCGACGTGAGCGCAGATTCGGGAAAACCTCGGATCAACTCTCTCTCAGTGACGATGCAATTGAACAAGTAGCTGGACATCTTACGTCATGATCAGTCGAATCGTCTCAGCCCTCATTGCAGTCGGAGTGTTGGTCGGAGTGAAACTCGGGCTCGGTAGGCAAGGGCTTGTTATTTTCGCAGCTCTTGGTTGCTCGCTCGGCATGATCGAATATTCGAAACTTAAACTTCCGGCAAAATCTTCGTACACAATCCTTCGACTTTCGTTTTTCGTGCTGGCCGCACTTGTATTTTCGACTTCGGTTTTCCGTCCCGATTTAGGTCTTTTAGCGTTAGCAATCTGCAGTGTTACTTTTTTTACACTCGGAGTGGTGTCACATCAGAAGGGCGATTCGCTTCAGCACACTCAGCAACAACTCATGTCGGGAGTTTTAGGATTAGTTTATTGCGGAGCGATGCCCGCTTTTGCAGTGAGCCTTTTGTATTTACCAAATGGTCAGGCGTGGTTTGCTGGTCTACTTGCAATTGTGTTCGCCGGTGACACGGCTGCTTACTTTGCTGGTAGGTTTTTTGGGAAAAGAAAGCTCCATGAAGCTATATCTCCTAAAAAGACAATTGAAGGGTCACTTGGAAGCCTTGTTGGTGCTGCGATTGCAGGTTTTGTGATGGCAAAGTTCTTTATTCCAGAAGTGCCCGTAATTGCGATGATTGCCGTTGCTCTGGTATCGAACTTATTCGCCCAGGTCGGCGACCTATTTGAATCTTTGCTTAAGCGCGTATCAGACGTGAAAGATTCAGGTGGAATTATGCCTGGTCACGGCGGAGCCCTAGACCGTCTAGATGGCGTTTACTTCGCAGCCCCGATTTATTTAGCTCTCGCAGTCTTTCTAAAATCGTAAACTAGTATCACTCCTAGACGTGTTATTCTCAATTCTCTCCTGGCGAAACACGCTCCCTGCGCCTACAATATTTGAATGGATTCAATCTTCAGTTTCTTCCAAGATAGCGTGTCTTTTGCTGTTCCCATGATCGTGCTTTTAGGTCTGTTGATCTTCGTTCACGAACTTGGACACTTCCTCGTTGCGAAATATTACAAAGTTAAAGTTGAAGTTTTCAGTCTCGGCTTCGGGCCGAAAATTTTTAAATTCAAACGTGGCGATACCACGTACGCAATTTCTGCAATCCCACTCGGCGGCTACGTAAAAATGTTCGGAGATGATCCGACAGCGCAAGTCTCTGGGCCCGATCGCGAAGTTGCCTTCAATCACAAGCCGGTCGGTCAGCGTATTGCTGTTGTACTTGCTGGTCCGCTGATGAATTTCTTTTTTGCTCTCGTAGTTTTCATGATTGTTGGCTTGATCGGCGAACGCGCCTTTGCCCCGCAGCTTGGTGATATCAAGCCTGCGACTCCAGCTTTCGAGACCGGCCTTCGCTCAGGTGACAAAATCACAGCTGTGAATGGCGCAAAGGTTGAAACTTGGGATCAACTCAATCAAGCAATTGAAGCTAACCCTGAAAAATCAATCACTTTGCAAGTTGAGCGGAATGGTCAGGCTTCAGAAGTAGCTGTTACTCCTAAGCGTGTTGAGAATAAAAATGTAATGAGCTGGGCTGATGAAGTTGGCGCAGTCGAAGGTATCTCTCTTTCGGCTCGCTCAAGCATCATCGGTGTAGAGAACCCTAAGTCACCGGCGGGTGTTGCAGGAGTGAAGCCTGGCGACATGGTTGTTTTGGTTAACGGTCAGAAGATCGACAAGTGGCGAGAGCTCATCAGCACTCTTGAGGCGAACTCTTCTGCAGCAGAAATTAAAATTGGCGTTCGTCGAGACTACTTAACGACTGATGCGGAAACTGCACCGATCGAACTTTCAGTTCAAGTTCCAGCTCAGGCAAAGGGCAAGACAGGTACTGAATTGTTAGCGGCACTTGGAATGGAAAATCCAGAGGTTTATCTTTTAGGATTCGATCAACCAAAACTTAGCTTGCTCGGCAAAGCGAAAAACTCACTTTCAGGGACTCAATATGTTCCAATGGCACCAGCTGAGCGCGCAGGTTTGAAAGCTGGCGATAAGCTCGTCGCAATCGATGGTCAAAAAGTTGAGACATTCGAACAAGTCAGTACAATTGTTCGCGGCCACAAAGATGAAACTATGGCGATGAAAATTGCTTTCATCCGTGATGGTCAGCGCCAAGAAGTGACTGTTCAGCCAAACGTAAAAGAGCGGATGAGTTCAAACTTCAAAGAAGAAAAGCGTTTTGAAATTGGCATTCGACCAATGATCGTTGATGCAGTTCCAGCAACAACAATTTGGAAGTCAGCAAATCCTCTCGCAGCTCTTGAGCGAGGTTTTGGTCAGACAATCAAGTGGACGAGCATCACGATTCTTGGATTCGTTCGACTGTTCGAGAATAAAGTTTCTGCAAAAAATATCGGTGGGTTTTTCTCTATCGGGCAGATGGCGCAGAAGTCCTGGGAGATTGGGATTTCTCAATTCTTAAATGTGATGGCGATTATCTCGTTGAACCTTTTCATCTTGAACTTACTTCCTGTTCCAGTTCTCGATGGTGGTCACCTTGTCTTCTTCACGATCGAAGCCATCAAGGGCGCACCACTAAGCTTGCGAAAGCTTGAGATCGCTCAACAAGTCGGAATGGTACTTTTGCTTTCACTCATGGTGTTTGCACTGTTTAATGACTTCAGCCGCATGTTCGGCGGCTCGTAGCTGTTTGAGGGGTTGGCGATGTTCACACTCGCGCTTGAAACCAGCACCGATGCTGGTTCCGTAGCACTCCTGAAAGACCAAAATGTTTTAGCGCTACGCGAGTGGCGCCGAGAAAAATCTCATAGCGAACTCGTTACTTCAAAAATTCAAGATTGTTTGTCTGAAGCTTCTATCTCTGCAAAACAGTTGAATCGAATTGCCGTCGGTCACGGCCCCGGAAGTTTTACAGGAATACGAATAGCAGTTAATGCAGCGAAAACACTTTCGTACTCAGCCGGCTGTCCAATCTTCGCAACTAACACGTTTCGTATTCTTGCAGAGCCAGCAAGACTTCAGAGCTTACCGGTGTTGGGAATGCTAAACGCACACAAAAATCTGATTTATATTGCGGCGATTGACCTCTCTTCCGGAAAATATTTAGTAGAGCCCGATGCTTTAACTGTTGAAGAGATCACGCAGAAAATTCGCTCGCCCCATCTTTGCCTTGGAAACGGCTACGATTTGTGGAAAGACACTTTTACTGAGGGTCTTCTTGCAAACTTAGTACGAGATCCGATTTTTTCTGATGAGCCTTCTGCTGCACATTTAGGTCGCATGAGCACTACAGCTTCACAAGGAGAGCTCATCTCGTGGCAACAGCTGCAACCTCTCTACATTCGCGCATCTGAACCCGAAGAAAAGCTTAAAGCCGGCTTATTTACCGATCGCTCGCGCATCAATGAGTAGACAGCCCGCGTATCCTTTGGGCATGATTAGCTCAAGAGCATGGCTGAAAATACATCGGGCACTAGCAATTATTACGAAGTTTTGGATGTAGCGATCAACGCGGCACCAATTGAAATAGAGCGAGCTTATCAAAAAGCAAAAGCTCTTTATTCGCCTGACAATGCTGATTCACGCGAAACATTTTCTCCCGACGAACTTAAAGAGCTTCAAACAATGGTCGAAGAAGCTTTCAAAACCCTCTCAGATCTAATGCGCAGAAAAGCTTATGATGAGGGCCGATCTCGTCAAAATGCATCTGGTCGTTTGGGTGACGTGGTGAATGAAACAGACGACTACGTAGTCCGCAAACGCAAAGATGCGGTTCCGCTCGGTGTTGGAATGGGTAAAACCCAATTTAGCACTTACAAAGTGGACTCGAACATTGAAGCTGAAATTTCAGACTCCGAAAACTTTTCTGGTCCCTTCTTAAAAAAGATTCGAACTTACAAACAAGTTTCGCTTGATCATATGTGTGATGCGACTCGAATAAGTCGCCACTACTTAATTGCAGTGGAAGAAGAAGACGCTAAAAATCTTCCTGCCCCTGTTTTTGTTCGCGGCTATGTTGTTCACATTGCGAAGTTGCTCGGCCTTGATGAAAACAAGGTGGCCGGTTCGTACATGAAGAACATCAAGGCCCGTCTTGAAAAGTAAAATCGCAAAAATAATTCTCACTATCGACGAGTCGTTGACTGATATTCGTATCGATCGGGCACTAGCAACTTTGCAAGAGATTGGCTCACGCTCGCAAGCAACTAACCTTCTTAAAATGGGTGCGGTTCGAAGGCCCGACGGTAAGATTGTAAAACCCTCTCACAATACCAAGCTCGGCGAAGTCTTTAACATCGAAGCGCCAATTTACGAGAATGATAAATTAGAAAAGTACGACTTCAAACTCGACATCGTTTACGAAGACGACCAACTCCTTGTCGTTAACAAACCATCTGGCCTTGTTGTTCACCCTGCCGCCGGACACGCGCAAGACACGCTCGTGAATGCGCTTCTCAATTACACTGACGACCTCTCGCTTGGCTACAACGAGAAAAGACCCGGCTTAGTGCACAGAATTGATAAAGGAACGAGCGGCCTACTGGTCATTGCCAAAAATGATGATTCGCAGAGAAAACTCGCTCTTCAGTTTCAAAAAAAAACTACTCACCGTCTTTATCGTGCAATTACTTTTGGACCGATTCCGAAAGCAACCGGCACTTTGAGGTCCTATTTACGCCGAGATCCTGAAAATCGAAAGCGTATGGCTTCAGTTGCTAAGACCCAATATTTGAAATCAGAAGGAATGGGTAAGGTTTCGCAAGACGAACTTGATCGACCGCCCGAACCTTCTTATGGCTTCGGCAACAAAGAAGTCCTAAAGAATGATAGTGAAGCTGCAATCTGCGGGAAACTTGCGATCACTCATTATCGCGTGACGCAAACTCACTCATCAGGCCTCTCGCTCGTTGAACTGCGCCTTGAAACTGGCCGCACTCATCAAATCCGCGTTCATCTCTCGGAATATGGTTACCCGATTGTAGGAGATAATACGTACGGATCGCACCGTCGCATCAGAACTGTGAAGTCACTTGAATTGCGCGAGTACATTTCAGAAATGTCGCGATTTGCTCTTCACGCGATGGAACTTGGATTCGTACATCCGACCTCGCAAGAGAAGATGATCTTTAAAGCGCCATGGCCAGATGATTTAATGCCGCTCATTGAGCAGTGCAACTTCACCCGGAGTTTTGAGTGAAAATCAGCGTTGGTGACATCATCGACACACCGTCTGTAAAAATAGTTTTCGGAAACAAGCATGCAACTCTTGAAAAACTAAAGGCTGAATTTCCTGAGCTTACGTTTTTAAGTGTGAAGCAGACTCATTCCGACAAGGTCGTTGAAGCCGGCAAAACGCAAGAAGCTGATGCGCATTACACGCAAACGAGAAATTCGGCAGTTTTAATCAGTACTGCTGACTGCTTGCCGGTGATGGTGCATGTTCCATCTTCTGCGCTCGTCATGGGAATACACGCCGGCTGGCGTGGGATTGAAGCGAACATAATTGGAAAATCAATCATGCACCTAAAAGATCAGGGGCATGATGTATCCAATGCGCAAGTATGGATTGGACCGCACATTGGCTTCGGTAGTTTTGAAGTGAGTCTTGATGTAGCTGAACGACTTCGAAAGACTTACAAAGAACTTCCGAATGTAGTTTACGGCGAATTCGAGCAACCGCAGCCAGAACCAAATAAGAAGCGTTTTAACTTATTTTTGATTGCGACACTCCAATTGGTGACGGCTGGCGTAAGTGAACAAAACATTCATTCGTTATTGATTAATACTGTGAAGAGTAAAGATCATGAGTCCTATCGTCGGGACGGCGCCAACGCGACTCGCAACTTAAGCTTCATTTCGCTTAAGCCAGCTCACTAAGCTAAAAACTGCTCCGTTACGAAAAAACTCCAGTACCCACCCCCGAAAGTTCTTCGAAAACCTTTCAACTCTTACTATTTTGCAGTCGTGTATTTGCGTGCCTAACTCATCAAAGGTACCTTCCGCGCTCACTCAAGCGGAGGTCATTAATGAGCGCAATGTTTGCTCTAGTTTTTCTTACGTTAGCTTTAGTTTCCCCAGCACTTGCTGACGACACTAATGGCGCTGATGGCTACACCGAAGCTATCACGATCTCGATGCCAACTTACTTCGACAACGAAGATAAACTTTTAAACTCGCGTTTTGAAGTCGGATACATGTTCACATCAATGCGCTATCAAGAAGCGAAGATGTATGACCTATCTAAGCTCAACGGTATCGCCGCGGCCTACAACTGGTACAACGATGACAAGAGCTGGAGAGTTCGCGCCGAAGCTGATTATTCACAAGGTACCTACAAGTACTACGGTCAGTATTGGGGGGGCCAACCACTCACGATGGAGGGAACAACCGATATTGCAAACGTTCGCGGATTAATTGGAAGTGGGATTCCCGTTACCTCTACCTCTCTAATTACTCCGTACGGTGGCTTGGGGTATCGGTTTACAAAAACCGACGAAGATCATTCAGCTGGATACAAAAGACATATCACTTACGTCTACCTTCCAGTGGGAGCTGATTTAAGTCTCCTCCCATTTAAGAATCAAGACATCCGATTACGAGCGAACTTAGAAGGACAGTTTTTGCTAAGCGGAAAAGCTAAAGCGTTCTTGGGGGACGATAATCCGGCATACAACAATCCTGAAGTAAGACAAAGCCGTGGCTATGGATTCCGAGCGTCGGTAGCTGGCGATTTCAAAATTGGACAAACGGTTGCTTCGATTCAGCCGTACTTTCAGTTCTGGAGAGTTGAAGATTCCAACTATGCCAAACTTGCTAAAAATCCATCAGACCCATATTACGTGAAAGAGCCGCAGAACGAAACGTCTGCAGCAGGTGCGACAGCTTCGGTTCTATTCTAACCAAGTCACTCGTTGCTCGAGTTGGCGTGGCGCTTTGGGTGGCTCATGATCGGGATATCCCATCACAACAGCGCAGAGTAGCTCGAGCTTTCCCGCTTTGTGCTCGGGCAATTGATCCACTCCCAAAAATTTATCAACGTCACTTTTGATTTCGAGTGGCGCACCCATCGTGCAACAGCCAAGACCTTCTGCGATCGCGGCTAAATTAATGTTCTCCACAGCCATATACACACTGCCGATACTCGTGTGATAGCGCTCTTCTTCATCGTTGTAGGAATAGCAAAGTACAACCACCGGTGCTTCGCCAAGAGTGAAGAAAAATCGCTCGGTAAATTCATAGAGCGATGGCTTCAATCTCTTTTCAAGAATGTCTTTAATCCCGAGCCACGATTTCTGCGAGAGCTTTAAATACTCGTCGCGCTTTTTTCCCTGCAGTACAAAGAAACGCCAGTTCTGACGATTCTTTCCACTGGGAGCCTGCATCCCAGCCATTAAAATCTTTTCGATGATTTCTTTTGGTACCGAAGTGCTTTTGTACTTTCGAATTGATTTGCGAGACTCAAGAAGTTGATAAAATTTAATTTTGAAACTGTCGTCTGCTTGAAACGTCATATTGCTCCAATAGTGCCAGGACCGCTTTTAGGTGGCAAAACTTTCGACAACCCTCTAACTCGAGTGCACGTTGCCGAGAGCTTTAAATCCCGAGTCTTTCTAGGGATTTAAGCACGTGGTTTGGAAAAAATGCAGGAAAATGGAGTAATCCCCGCTAGTTGGATCATTATGCTACTACCTAAGACATTGAAATCATTAGGTTTATAAAAGCTAAGTTGGCATCGCTTTTGAAGAGATAAGGGTCAGGCCCGTCACGAGAACAGGCTACGTTAAACCGGGAGATCTTATGCTGCAGAAAATTTGGAAGTTCAGCTTCGTTGCACTCTTCGCAGCTTCATTGCTGACCGCACTTCACCCAGAAGTTCGATCACAAGTCCGCGGCACATTGCTTAGCGACTACCGAATGATCGTATCCTCAGCGACAGGTGATCTGTTGAGTGACGGCACTCCGTTTAGCATCATTAAAGTTAAAACTCGCGACGACATCTTTTTAGAAGTGTATCGAGGTTCTCAAGAAGGCCGCTTCGAACTAGTCGAGAAAATTCACATGCCGCAACAGCGCGATGGCTACTTCAGCTTTAACGGTGAAGCTACAAATCTTGCAGTTGATGACATTGATGGCGACGGTCGACCAGAAATTTTAGTACCAAGTTTTGATCGCGACTTAGTTGGTCACCTGAATGTTTTCAGATTTGATCCAACAGCTAAGAACTTTCAAAAAGTGCTACTCTAATTTCTTTTTCTTATTGAGGTCGCGCCAAGATTTTCCCTGGCGCGCTTTTGCGTCTAACTGAAATTGCCCCACAGCTTTACTGTGACCCGCATAATCCGCAGAGAACACATGTGTTCCATCGTTGCGGCTGACAAAGAATAAATAGTCACTACGAGAAGGATACGCCGCTGCGAACAGCGCCTGCTTACCAGGGTTAGAAATCGGGCCTGGCGGTAAACCCTTGATCACGTAAGTGTTGTAGCGAGTGGGGCCGAGCAAGTCAGCTTTCGTGATGTTGCCTTTGTAAGGGCGCCCAGCATCTAAAATTCCATAGACGATAGTTGGATCGGTCTGAAGGCGCATGCCCTTCTTCATTCGATTGTGAAACACCGATGAAACAAGTTGTCTCTCGTCACCGGCTCCGGTTTCTTTTTCCACGATACTCGCAAGCGTCACTAATTGGTGTCGATTCATTTCAAGAGATGAATTTGGCGTAATTGAATTATAGTTTTGAATGAAGTTCGCAATCATGTTTCGCATCACTGTTTTGAGAGTCGTGAATTTAGTGATCTTATATGTTTCAGGAAACATATACCCTTCACAAGACTCGAGCACTTCTCCGAGGGCTTCTTTTAAAAACTGAGGATCTTTGCAAAGGGCGAGAAACTCTTTTCCCGATAGCATTCCCTGGCGATCAAAGTACGCAGCCATCTCATAAATGTTTATACCCTCTTGAAAGGTCATCGAGTACTCAAGTGACTTGCCTGAGGTAATAGTCTGAAGAACATCTCTTGGTAGAGCGTTGCGAGTGATCGCGTATTCTCCGACCCTCACCTTTGTTCCGGCACCTGTGAGTCGTGCTAGCAGCCGAAATTTAAAAGCGTCGGTGATTAAATCTTGTTGTGCGAGATGATTTGCAACTGATTGAAAACTCTCACCTGGCATGACGTTGAAAACCACTGTTTCGGTTGCGTTACTCGGTCGTTCGGCCATGAAGCCAATTGCTAAAAATGCAACTCCAGCGACCGAAAGCAAAGCGACAACTAGGATGAGAGTTAAGATCTTTTTCATTAATCCTTCAATGGCTCAAAGTTTAACCCAGGCATCTGCGACTTCGGATCAAATCCACCAGCGTCTTCCAAGCTTGCTACTGGAATCGTGCAATATTGAACTGCGTAGTGGGCCGTTGGACGATCATTTCCTGACTTACCAATACCACCGAACGGTAAACGTGAACTTGCTCCGTTAGTCGTGCGATTCCAGTTAGCAATTCCAACTCGAGCGCGCTTTCTAAAGTAGTCAAAGTTTTCGCGATTTTTTGTGAAGAGAGATGCCGCAAGACCGAAACCAGTTGAGTCGTTAATTTTTAAAGCTTCATCTAGAGTGTCCACAGTGTAGATCGCAACATTCGGTCCGAAGATCTCTGACTTTTGATAAACAGATGTTTCGGAGTGCGCTGGCACTAAACAAATACTCGGAGTTACGTAGTAACCCTTACGATCACCCTCAAGAGCTTTACCACGCATCAATCGCTCTGCACCTTCGCGCTGAGCAATTTCTTGGAAGCGAAGATACTTTTCGACAGCATCTGAATTAATCAAAGGCCCCATGAACGGATTATCTTCCCAATACCCAATCGTAAGCTTTTTCGCACTTTCGTAGAACGCACTAATAAATTTATCTGCAATCTTACGATGAAGAACAATGCGACTTGTTCCAGAGCATCTTTGGCCCGCAGAAATAAATGAACCGACAAGTGATTCATAAACCGCTTTATTTAAATCAGCATCATCCCAAACTACAGATGCGTTTTTACCACCCATTTCGAGAGCAAGAATCTTCCAGTGATGATCAAGCGTCGCTTGTTTGATTTTTAATCCCGTCTCGTAAGATCCAGTGAACAAGATGCCATCTACATTTTCGTCGGCCACAAGTTTACGACCGGTTTCGCCGAGTCCCTGCACAAGGTTGAAGACACCTTTTGGAAAACCCGCCTCATGAAACATCTGCGCCATCAATTGAGCAATTGCCGGCGTTTGCTCGGATGGCTTAAACACGATTGTGTTTCCGGTTACCAGTGCCGGAACGATGTGGCCATTAGGAAGGTGGCCTGGAAAGTTGAACGGTCCGAGGACCGCCATCACACCTCGTGCGCGGTGGCGGATATATCCATCGATTCCCGGAAGAGCGTTTTCAATCTTTTCTTCGGCTACCAGCTTCAGCGAGTGCTCAAGAGTAATATCAATCTTGTTGATCATCGCCTTCGCTTCAGTAGTGCTTTCCCAAAGAGGCTTTCCGGTTTCGCGAGCAATGAGAGTTGCGATTTCCTTTTCGTGCTTGAGATAAACTTCTTTAAGTTTTCGCATGTAAGAGATCCGCGTCTCAAGTGGCGCTAGCGCCCAACCACTAAAGGCCTCACGCGCTGCTCGACAAGCTTTTGCGACGTTGCTGTAGTCGAACTCAAGGCGCATGATTTCGTCAGTGAGATCCGCAGGACTTATATCTTTGAATTCGCCATCGGGGCGATTTGAAAGAGCGAACTCGCCATTGATGTAGTCGCCAAGGAATTTTACTTTTTCTAGTGCCATCGATGCTCCTATGACCAGCCCTCAGACTTTGATAACAGTATAGTAAACTTTTTCGCCCATATCGACTTCGAGATCATGCAAAGCCTGCTGCGGAAGCTGAATGTTATCGCCTTCTAAATCACAGGCGCTGAGTTTTCCGCGGAACTCTTTTTCACGCTTCACTCCAATTAGAGCGAAGTTCTTGAACCCAGCTTTTTGAGTTGAGGGAATGAGTGTGCCCCACTTTGCATTTTTAATTATTTTCACGTCATCCATCTTGCAGCCGTAATGGGGGCCGCCATCAAACGGATCAACTTCATTTAAATATTTAAATCCAATCGACTCTAACAAGTGCTGAGCGGGGCGAGTTTCTTCTCCTACGCGCCCGAGCACGAGGCGAGCCTTCGCATCAAGTAGTGCCATGTAGATATCTTCTTGTGGAAAGAGGCTCCCAATGAATTCTTTGTTTCGCTGGCTGATGAGATCAGCCTCTTGATATGGTAATCCCGTAAATCTTCTTCCAAGAGCTTCCCAGAATTCCGATCTTCCACCTTCGCCGAGCGGCGGAGTCAATTCGCAGAGAACTCGTTCACCGAATTCACCGCGCGACATGCCCATGTAAATAAATCGGATTAAGCTTATTTGCTTTCCCAATTTTTCTGGTCGCTTCCGATAAGCTTTGTCGACAAGCAGCCCACCGATCTCAGTCGGACCGTTCGTGTCTTGCTTTAGCTGAAGTACTTGGTGAATAAATCCGACACCAATGTCTTCACTGTAACGGTCTTTCTTTACTACTTTAAAATAGGAGTGCGGGACTTCTTCAGTTCCGTGTTTGGCTAGGATCAATGAACTTCCGACTATTTGCTGCTCTTCGAGATCTTCGATAACAAAAAGGTATTCGGCATCTTCGCGTTCTGCTTCACCACCAAAAGAATTCACGCTTCGTTCAATTTTTTCACTTAAGATCTTTTTGTCAGCCGGAAGATTCAAAAGAGAAAACTGGCTTGCAAGATCATGCAGCTGTTTCAAGTCACCTGTGTGGACGTTTCGAATAACAAAGCTCATAAACCAATTCTTTTCATGATGCCCATATAAAATTCTGTGGCCGCCTCGAGCTGGCTAAGTTTGACATGCTCTTCAGGAGAATGGGAATTGCCGACACCCTGCCCCGGCCCGATCACTAAGCACTCGATTCCCAAGCGTGAAAACACGTTGGCTTCGTTGGTGACTGACTGGGTGCCGCACTCGGTCGGCAAGTTTGATTCGCGGAGCTGAGCCTGACATGCACGTGCAAATGGCGATGCGAGTTCAGAGCGAAAGGGTTGTTTATACTCAGTCACTCGAAATACCGAGCCAGTCCCAGCACACGCCGTTCGCAAATTATCCATCCATCGCTCGTAAGTTTGCTGATTCACGCTCGGCGGAATACGGCAGCAGCCTGAAAACTTGATGTGATCGTCGTGAGTCCGAACCATCCCAATGTTTAAAGTTGGGTACTCAGGAGTAAACTCTGAATCTGGGTAATTTAAAAAATCTTTTTCTAATTCTTCAATAGCGCGGGAGAGGTGCGTGATCTTCGTCGCTATCGTGTCTTTCAATCCACCAGCCATGTCGAACTCGAGCACACCCTGCGCAGGCACCGTATTGAAGTTCACTCCACCATCCAAATCCATTACTGCAATGCCATCTGGAAGCTTCGAGAGATACTGAAGCATTTTTAGAATCGCGCTCTCACCGTGTTGCGGAGAAGACGAATGAGCTGATTTTCCGATGAAAACTTTACTCTGCGAAGAGCTTCTTTCGTTCGTATCATGTTCTCGTCTGAAAGCTAATTCCTCTTCAGAGAAAGGAATTTCGATGTCAACGACCGCGAAACCTTTGCCGGCGTAGAGCAATCGCATTTCAGTTGGCTCGCCCACCAGCGCTAAAGTGGCATTTACTTTTTTCTTTCGAAGAAGCTTTACTGCGCCCGCCATTCCAAGCTCTTCGCCGTAAGTTCCCACGATGACAGGGGGGAGTTTAAATTTTTCGTTTCTTATTTGATCTTTTAATTGCGCGAGCGCGCGAAGCTTACAGAGGAAATCCAGCTTCACTTCTGCAGTCCCGAGACCATAAATTGCCTCTTGATAAATGCTCGCGTTGTAAGGATTAGCACCGGTCTTGGTCCAAAGCGCAAAATTACCTGGATCGACTGTGTCGAGATGTGTTTGCAACATGAACTCACGCTCTGGCCGCTCCTCTGAAGCGCGAACTATAACGTTAGCTTGGGCACTCCCGTTGTGCATTTCTTCCTGGATCTCAACATGAAGACCCCAGCTCTTAGCGATTTCAGAAGCGAAGTGTGCCGCTTCAAAATTGCCAACGCTAGGGCTGCTATCGATTGCGATGAACTGCCGACAAATTTCGATAAAATCCAAAATGAGTTGCCTTTATACCATCTCGAGAATTGTCTTCTCGATGATCTTTCCCGCCAATTCGATATCTTTTGATTCCATAACTGCTGGAACTAAGAAGCGAAGTCGGAATGGGTCTTTTCCACAAGAGAAACAGATCAGTCCGTTTACATATAACTTTTGAAGAAGCTTGTTCACCGTGTCTTTGCCACCGTCTAACGGAGTCACGGCGATCATTAATCCCATGCCGCCCGCTTCTTTTAACAAACCTTTGCAAGTTGTCTCGTTTAATCGGTTCAGCATCCCAATAAACTCATTATGAATTTTTTGAATCTTTCCGTTTTTACCGAGGTAGCCACCTTCAGTAATGAGATCGAGAGACTTTATTCCCGCTGCGAGTGATGCTGTTGAGCCTGAGAATGTGCCCGCAACTAATCCTGGCTGTGGGTTATATTCTTCAGTGTAAAGTGTTGCACCAGCTTGCAGAGTCTTCGCGATAGTTACGATATCCATGTATTGACCGAGGTCTAATGTTTCGAATGCAAAAAGTTCTCCTGTGCGCATAAACGTTTGAACCTCATCGGCCCACACCGCAATTTTCTTTTCTTTGCAGAACTCGAGAATCGGAACAAAGAATTCTCGTGGGGCATTTCGATAGCCGCCCTCACCGAGCATTGGCTCAAATGAGAAACAGGCGATTTTCCCCTCGTTGTTTGCCACGTGCTCTCTGAAAAGAGAAAAAGATTTCTCTGAACTTTTCGGATCATTTTTATCGTAGAAGGGAATTCGAAGTACTTCGTTGTACTCTGGTAATCCTTGCTTGTAGGCAGGGTTGTCAGTCACTTCGGCCATCATTGTGCTTCGGCCAGCAAAAGCGTTGTTCATACCAATGATAAGTTTTGCCGGCGAATTTTTTTGCCGAGACATCTTCAGCGCGTTTTCGTTTGCCATGGTTCCGCAAGTCGCAAGCCACACATATTTTAATTTGCTCTTTTTCGACGCAAGCTCAACGAGCTTTTTTCCAAGGCGCGTGTACTCAACATTCGGCTCAAGGTTCCCTTGCATGACAACGTCAGAAAGTGCGCCGCGAATTGTTGCTGCGCGAAGCTCTGGGTGAGCATGACCGAAGATGTGAATACCGATCCCGTTGATCAAATCTAATTTTACGCTGCCATCTTCGATTTCAACATAGGGACCGTGCCCAGCGCCCGTTCCAACGAACGGATAAAAAAGTGGGCGCCCACGGTACTTGCCTGTCTCGTCGAAAATTTGCTTAGCGTGATCTGCAAGTTCTGGCGCAGGACCACGGATGGTCGTAATAGATTTTTCGTAATTTGAAGTTTCGCGAACTAAATCTTGAATGAGTGATTCAATTTTCGCAGAAGTTTCGATTTCGCGGCCGGCTAATTTAGACATACTTACCTCGAGGCTTGAACAAACATTTTACTGCTTCCCTCCTTGGTAAAACAAGTCGTACAATTCTTTAATGCGCTCCAACTTCATTCACTTTTGTCTCTTACTTTCGGCCGTCGTTTCAGCCGTCACATTTTGCTTTAAATTTGCAGAGGCGCAAGATCAACAACTACGCAATGAACCGCAAGCCGCAAAAGAATTGTTTCAGGCCGGCGTAACTTCGTTTCAGAAGAATGAACTCGACCAGGCTCGCGAGCACTTTACAGCATCTCTCAAAATTTCGACTTCGGCCGATACTCTCTACAATCTTGGGTTGGTTGAGCACAAGGCGAAGAACGAAGGGCTGGCCCTCGGCCTATGGCGCAAGGCATTAGTTCTCGAGCCAACCAATGGGGATATTCAACATGCAATTGGGTTTGCTGAGCGGGCATTGCCACAGCAACCCGTGTCTCGAGGCGGAGATCTGTTCGAAAGTTTTCATCAAAAGTTTCTTTCGCAAATTTCGTTGATGAGTTTGATTGTGGTTAATCTCGCTCTTCTGGCCTTCGCCGGCTGGATTCTCATTCGCTACTTCGCATTAAAAAGTCGCTCAATTGAAAATGAGGAGCCGAGCCCACCAATTCCGTACATTGGTTTTATCTTTGTAGCGGGTCTTTTAGTTTCAGCAGTCACTCTCGGGGCCAAGGCCTACGATCTTACTCTTACCCGAGCAACCATAGCCGACGAAAAGGTCGAGGTTAAAACTTCTCCTGATGCGCAGGCTGCGACATTATTCGAACTGTTTGAAGGACTTGAAGTGATTGTGCGACAATCTCACGACGACTGGCTGCAAGTGAATTACCCTGGCGGACTGTCAGGTTGGGTTCCAGCAAAAGCCGTTTTAGTTTCATCGGGAAGGCAGCAGTGAATTTCATCTGGGATAATATTTTTCGTAAAGCAAAAGACGCAGATCTTCGTGCTGTTTTGACCGAAAATATTCTTTTCAAAGATTTAGCAACTCGTGAAATCAGCTTCTTAGAAAAAGTGGTTCACATTCGCACTTTTCACGCAGGGGAAACAGTTTTTCGCCAAGGTGAAGTTGGCGTTGGAATGTACTTAATCATGAAGGGTCGCGTAGAAATTTTTGTTTCAGACCCGCTTGCGCCCAGCGATGACCTTCGAGAAATTTTCATCACCCAACTTGGCTTCGGAGATTTCTTCGGCGAACTTTCGTTAGTTGAAGAAAAAGGTCGTCGCACGGCTTCGGCTGTTGCCCGCGAAGAATCAGTTTTGATTGGCTTCTTCAAACCAGATTTAATGGAAATTTTAGCTCGCAGCCCAGGCACTGGCGTAAAGATTATGTTCCGTTTAGCTGAAGTGCTTGGACGTCGACTCAAAGAAACAACAGATAAAGTTTCAGAACTTCGCTCGGCTCTTAAGGAGCTTCGCGCACCACCACCACTGGACGAGCACGATGGAAAAGCTTCAGGTCACTCTTCGCCGTGAGCGTCGACTTAAGCTGATTGCTGTCAGCTTAATTATTGCGTCTCTCATGGTCATCATCCTCGCAGTTCCGAACATGCTGATCTCATTTGTTTTGGCATTCGTTATGAACTACCTAATTTCTCCGGTCGTCGACATTCTCGAACGAAGCCGTATTCGTCGTGAGTACGCAATCTTGATTCCCTTCTTTGCCGCTGCTGGCTTGATTGTCTTCGGTATCGTACAAGTTTTGCCTCTAATCTCTGATCAACTCGCGCTGCTAGAAAAGCAACTACCTACTTATCAAGTCGACTTCGTAAATTTAATTAGTCGCACTGAAACTCGCTTCAAAACTTTTTTTAACCTCTACAATATTCGCGCAAGTGAGGAGCTAAACTCTTGGCTGATGAAAAAGACTGCTGAATTCTCGGCAGCTATTCCAGCAGTAGTTTCTGCATCAATAACTGTTTCACTACTTGCTCCTCTGTTTGCGTTCTTTATGCTTCAAGATGGGCGACAAGTAATTCGCTCCATTCTACAGATCGTGCCTAACGACTATTTTGAAATGGCTCTGAATCTTCAGCACCGAATCAACGATCAACTCGGCGGATTTGTTCGAGCGCGATTTATTGAGGCCGCAATTGTCGGATTAGTTGTCTGGGTCGGCCTTGCGATCATGAGTTTCCCGTACGCAGCACTTTTAGGAATTTTTGCTGCGGTGACAAACTTGATCCCCTACATCGGACCAATCATCGGTGCAGTGCCGGCAGTGATTATTTCGTTAATTTCAGATCAGGCTCGTGTAGTTGACCCGATGAGTTTGAATCTCTTCATAGTCACATCGATTTACCTGCTGGCGCAGCTGATCGATATTATTTTCATTATCCCATTTCTGGTTGCCCGAATCGTCAACCTCCACCCTGTAACGGTTATCGTAGTGATCATCATTGGGGCCGAAGTTATGGGCATTTTGGGGATGGTTATTTCGATTCCAGTTGCGAGCGTTCTCAAGCTCACCCTGTCGACGTTTTACGATCATCTATCCAAAGCCCGACATTGACCAATTGAGGCTTATTCCTATAGGCTCAGTCTCATGAAACTTCTGAATTTTCCGGTACTTACTATTGCTTCTCTGATCTTCTGTTTAGGCTGTTCATCGTCAGAAAAGTTCGATACTTCGACTCCAGAAGGTGCCTTCAAAGCCGCCGAAGCCCTCGAAAAAGAAGAGCGTTACGAAGAGGCTATCCCAAGATTCCAAGAGGTTAAAAACAAACACCCGTATAGCCGCTTTGCGACCGAAGCTGAATTGAAGATCGCAGATATTCACTATGCAGCTGAGAACTTCGAAGAAGCTCAAGCTTCTTACCAGCTCTTCAAAGAATTTCATCCAAAGCATGCTCGCATTGATTACGTAACTTTCCGCCTCGGTATGAGCTACTTCATGCAACTTCCAGATACGATCGATCGAGATATCAGCTTGGCTGAAAAAGCAGTTTTGTATTTCGACGAAGTTGTTCGTAATTTTCCAAACTCTCCGCATGCAGCTGAAGCTAACGAAAAAAGAACGGCTTCACTTAAAAAACAAGCCGAAAAAGAAATGTATATCGCAAACTTTTATTTCAAACGCGACATGTATGATAGCGCGCTTAAACGCTTCGAAGGTGTTTTGAAAACTTATCCAAATTTAGGTTTCGAGCCGAAAGCGCTTTTTGGCGCAGCTAAGAGTGCGTTCGAAGTTGGTGAAAAAGATCGCGCCGAACAGCACTCAAAAAATCTTCGCTCAGCATTTCCAGATTCTAGCGAAGCAAAACAAGCAGCAAGTGAGTTTAGAAGATATGGCACAAACTGATTTCAAAGAGCTGTTCGTAACAGCTCGAGAACAGTTCAAGAGCGGGAATTTCAAGGCTGCTGAGCAATTGCTAGCACAATTGCTAATTATGAACGATCAGCATCCGCAGATTTACCACATGCTCGCGACAATTTTTTACGATCAAGGTAAATTCAATAAAGCCATTAAGACTTTCCGACGCGCACTTGAAGTTGATCCGACCTTCACAGATGCGGCCGTTGGACTTTCAGTAATTCTTAATGACCTCGGCCGTTACGAAGAGGGCCAACAGGTTTTTCAACAGGCCCAAGTTGCTCTCAAAAAGAAAACTACTCAGCCTGATACCTACGTTAACGAAAAACTCGCTCTCAAACACGATGAGCTCGGTGAGATGTACTTCCAGCATAAACAGTTCGCCGCTGCGATGGAACAGTACCTGAAGGCACTAGAGCTTTC
>JAYSYM010000073.1:0-7096 GCA_043727635.1 Bdellovibrionales bacterium
GTAGCAGCTACCAATGAGTACCTTTTATAGGGGGAAAATGGGCGTCTGCCTAGGGAAAAACGGTCAGATGAATTCCCAGTTCGCTTTCGTGAAGCCTATGATTTCAGCTACGACTTGATCGCCGGGTTTGAGTGCTGCCACGCCGGCTGGAGTGCCAGTTAATAGCACGTCGCCATCTTGAACCGGAAAGCGTTCGCCAATATAGGCGACGAGATTTTCAACTCGGTGGACCATATCGCGCGTGAAGCCATGTTGGCGCTCTTGCTCATTTACTTTTAAAGTAAACTCAAGCTTGCCAAGGCCTGCCAGTACTTCTTCCTCGGAGCGTCCAAGCTTAGTTGTAGAAACCCAGTCCCCGAGAGGGCAAGAATCTTTAAATGATTTCGCCAGTGTCCAGGGCTGTCCGTTTTTTTTGAGCTGAGTTTGAACGTCGCGCGCCGTTAGATCCAGAGCGACTGTAAATGCATTAACAGTGATCTTCCCGTCGGCAGCGAGCTCAAGCCTGAGTGCGATTTCAATTTCGTGATGGATATCATTCGACCAACGCGGAAGCTGAACTTGCCGTGAATTCGCCACGACGGTTCCGCCGGACTTTAAAAAGATGAGAGGCGGGGAACCCTCAACAGCAGGGGCGTTGCCAAGTTCTTTAGCGTGTTCTTCATAATTTCTGCCGACAGCCCAAATATTTTTCATTTTAAAAAGTTCCAGATCTCGCCGTTGAACTCAAACGCTCGATGTTCGCCACAAGCAAATCCACTTTCAGCTACGAACGATGGAATATCCGATGGCAGTGCAATCATTGCGTCTTCGAGCCAATCGGCGTGAGTGCAAAGGTAAACCACATCGCTTGCTTTATATTGCGTGGGCAGTACCTCGAGATACTTTTTTACGCGAACGCGAAACTCAGTAGATGTTTCGTCGTGTTGTCTTTCATCGAGAGCTTTCTCAGTAAGCAGCGGCTGCTCTAAAGCTTTACTTAGAGGTTGAAGGGTCTCCTGAGCGCGTTTCTTAGGCGATGCTATCAGGTGAGTAGGCACAGGTAACTTTCCATCGGGTTGAAGCTGCTGAGGCAAGCTCGTCGCAAGCTCCTTGCCGATTTGATTGAGCCCTCCGTCAGAGGTCATGCTCAAATCGCGATTTCCATGTCGAAGTAGAATAATTTTCATGTTATGACCGAGTTTCATGGCTAACAGCGAACGCGTCTATAAGTTTTTAACTCAAGAGCTCACGATCAGGGCTTCGGCGGTGATTGCAACACACGTCGTCGACGAGATGCGCGCTGTGCACGATGCTCTTCCGATTGCCACAGTGGCACTTGGCCGCACGATGATCGGCTCTCTGCTTCTCGCAAGTCAGTTGAAGGAAGACCAGGCTCTAAGTTTGTATTTCCAAGGCGATGGCGGCTTGGGCCGAGTGTTTGCCGAAGCGACCTACGAAGGCAGAACTCGAGGGTATGTTACCCACCCTAAGTTCATGTTGCTCTCAGAAGATGCGTTGAACATCGGAGCGGGCGTTGGGCGCGGACTTTTAACAGTTACGCACCATCTTCCAACAGGTGAAACTCCACATCGCGGATCAGTTCAAATTAGAACCGGCGAAGTCGGGGATGATATCGCTTACTATCTTCATCAGTCTCATCAAATTCCTTCAATTGTTTCTCTTGGAGTTTTACTCGACGAAGACGGAAAGGTTACAGCGGCAGGCGGTGTTCTCATCGAACTCATGCCGGGTGCGACTGAAGAGACGATTGCAAAACTTGAAACTCGGATGCGGCAAGTGCCATCACTTTCAAAGCGCATTTTTGATGGAGCATCGGCCGAAGATCTTGTGAACGACTACCTGTCGGACTTCGGTTTGATTCCGATGGAGCACGACTATCCGATTAAATACGAATGCCGCTGCAACGTTGATCGCGTGAAGAGTTCAGTAGCGTTGCTTGGCGCAAAAGAACTCGACGAAATTATTATTGACGGCAAGCCTCTCGAGATTTCGTGCGAATTCTGCGGCCGCAAGTATTCACTTTCCCCAAATGACCTCGCCGAAGTGAAAACTAAAATTCAAAACAGCACGCTGAATTAAATCAAAGGTTTGCCAAAATCGTTTCAGTAAATGATTTTGTAGTCCCTTTGCCGCCAAGGTCGCCCGTGCGCGATTCTTTATTCGCAAGTGCCAAGCACAACGCTTTCATAATTTTATCGGCGCGTTCGTGTTCACCCACATGACGAAGCAGCATTACTCCCGATTGCAAAAGTGCAGTTGGATTTGCTTTGCCTTGGCCCGCGATATCGGGAGCAGAACCGTGAACGGGTTCAAAGATCGCAATGCCATTTCCGATGTTAGCACCGGGCACAACGCCCAAACCTCCAACCAAACCTGCACAAAGATCACTTATGATATCGCCGTATAAATTTTGAGTGACGATTACTTCGAACTGATTTGGGTTTTGCACGAGTTGCATGCAGCAGTTGTCGACGATCACGCTTTTCATTTCGATCTCAGGATAATTTTTGCTTACCTCTTCGCACACCCGTAAAAACAAACCATCCGAAAGTTTCATGATGTTTGCCTTGTGAACGACGGCGACAGTTTTACGATTATGTGATCTGGCATAGTCAAAAGCGTAACGAGCGATACGTTCTGAGCCTTTTCGTGTAATGCGTTTAATGCTTTCTGCGGTGTCTTCGTCGACCTGCCGCTCAATTCCCATGTAGAGGTCTTCAGTGTTTTCGCGAACGATTGTCAGATCAATATTTTCGTAGCGAGTTAATACTCCAGGTAAGTTCCGTACAGGGCGCACGTTCGCGTAGAGATCGAATCTTTGCCGGAGAGTTACATTGATGCTCTTGAACCCGCCACCGATTGGAGTTGTAATGGGGCCTTTTAGGGCTAAACCGACGCTACTAATCGCTTCTACCGTGTCATCAGGGAGAATCGAACCGTGCTGTTCTAATGCTGTCATTCCCGCTTGTTTCTCAATATATTCAAACGGAGCTTTTACCTTCTCAAAGACTCTGAGAACTTGTTCAGTGATTTCCGGTCCAATTCCGTCCCCTGGTAAAATAACGAGTTTTCTCATAGTCGCTTTCGTCAAAAGTTTGTGTAGAGAGGTCGGGGCCACGCGTAGTTCACCTTGAGTTCTTGTACACTACGTCGTAAACCCTACATCTGTAGTAGTTAGTTATAAGGATATGACATGAAAGTAATGGTCGTTGAAGACGAAAAAGACATTCGCGAGATTTTGTTCAGCTTGCTCACTGATGAAGGATTCACAGTTGTAGCACTTGATTCAGGAGTCGGCATTGCGGAGCGAATTCGCCAAGAGAAGCCAGATTTAATTCTTCTTGATCAAATTCTGCCTGAAAAGTCGGGCGCCGAAGTGATCAAAGAGTTAAAGGCGGCTGCTGAATTCAGACAGATTCCAATCATCATGGTGACTGGAGTTGCTGGCGAAAATGACAAAGTAGCAGCCCTAGATTTAGGTGCTGACGATTACATCACAAAACCGTTCTATGCTCGTGAGCTAACGGCTCGAGTAAAGGCAGTTGCTCGCCGTGCAGATGTTCGCCTGAAGAAGACTGCTCCGCCGATTATTAAAGAAAATTTGACGATCGACTTTGCTGGCCACCGCGTTTTACTTCGCGGCAAGGAAGTTCCCTTAACTTTGACTGAGTTTAAAATCTTAAGTGAGCTCGTAAAAGAAGACGGGCAAGTGCTAAGCCGTGAATCACTTCGTGAGCGCGCCCTAGGCAATCTCAACGTTACCGACCGTACAATCGACGTTCACATGGCTTCGCTTCGCAAGAAGCTTGAGAAGCTTGGGGACAGTATCGAGACCGTTCGTGGCGTTGGCTATCGCTTCGCTAATCTTTAAAAAACGAGCGGAGTCCCCCATTTGTTTAGGGGGTCCGAGTGGTAGGTGCGTGTGGTAGGTTGCTGTAGCTCTCAGGTTCCCGCGATCGCGGAAGAGCTTGGTCAGTTCTCACATACCTACTAGAGCAAGGCCGGTACCATCCAAATCAGGGCCACATTTTCGTAGCTTGCCTTTATTTTCGTGCTTGTCGCTGTGCTGAGATTTGTCATCGGGCAACCTTTTCAGCTTCGGTGCGAAACGACACCTTCCCTCTAAACGTCTCTTATAATCAGTATTACGAAGGTACCCGGTTCCTTTTTGTAATGCGTCGCTTTACCAAAAGGAACCGGGTACCTTTTGTTACCCAAATTGGGGAGGGCTGGCTGTCAGGAATATTGTCAGTCCGAGTTCGCGGCTCATTTCAGCTAGATACGTAAGAAACTCAGCGGTCGAATCCCTTCCTCCCATCGAACTGTCTAAAAATTTAGTCACAGGCAGGCTAAAAACAGCCACCGAAACTCTAATAAAATCAGGCATTTACAGCGACACAAATTCGAGGGCTAGCGGCACCTTCTTTGCGTTAGTGATCGGTCACGGAGGCGTAAGCGCGTGCTGAGTAAAACTCGATTCTTTACTATTACTACTGTGCTCGCGTTCCTTGTGGGCCTTCAGGCGTGCGCACAGAAGCTGAGCCCTCAAGAGGGTTGTAACTTCATCGTGAACTCGCAGAAGCAGCGTGTGTCTTGGCAGAATCGTGCTCCCGTCACTCTCTATATTGATTCATCAGTTCGATCTGAATATTTCGCTGGAATTCAAAACGCCGCACAAGCATGGAATCGTCAACTTGGACGAGAAGTCCTTCGCATTGGCGGAGTTCTCACTCAAGCGTCAAGCCCGAGCCGCGACGGAAAAAACGTTATCTATTGGTCGTCGACTTGGGATGCAAATCAGCCTTACGAACAAGCGCGTACAACAGTGTCTTGGTTAGCAGATCAAATTCAAGATGCAGACGTTCGTATCAACGGAAAAATTTTAATGTCGACTGCGAATCAACCCATTCGTGGCTATGTAGATTTTGAAAGTTTGATGGTTCATGAGTTTGGACACGTACTCGGATTAATGCATATCGAGCGAAACGACAGCGTAATGCTAAAGAGTTTGCCTGATGACCATTTACGCCGACAACCGAGTGATTTCGACATCAGCTCGGCGCAATGCGAATATTAACGAGCCTAGAGTTTGGCCTGTTGTTTGTATAAGAGAATAGAGGACATATGGTTAGGGCCACGAAGACACAGTTCTTGAAATTAGTACCAGGTTGGAACCAGCTCGAAAATGTAAGTTTATTTAAGTTGGACCTAGAGAAGCACGTAGCTACGATAACCCAGCAGTCAAAAGAGGAGCTCCCGATGAACGTAATCACGAAGCAAGAAACAGAAACTCTTTTGAGCTCAAATCTTTCTAATTTCAAATCTTATCATGAGATGCTCGAGCAAACTGTTGTTGAAGTTAACGAGCTTGAGCGATTGAAAATGAACATGAAACAACTTGAAGATCTACATGGCCGCTTGAGCCACGCAATGACTGAGATTAAGTCGTTAATGAAGCGCTCGTAAACCAAAAAACCAAGAAATCAAATGCCTCAGACCTGAGGCATTCCTTTTTTAGGAATCTTTACGGTAATATTTCCCTCAGCATCGCGGTCTCGTGAAATGCCTTTAGCATCTACCGGGATTGCCAATTTAAATTCTTGGCGCTGCGTTTGATAGCTGTTTGTTGTTGCGACCTGATCGCCAAGATCCTTGCGATCTTCGAACTTACGGTGATTAGAGATCGTCACCTTGTCGCCCTTAACTCTTACGTCAACATTCTCAACTTCGTGTGACGGCACTTTTGCTTTGAAAACATAAGCGCTATCAGTCTCTTCAATCGTCGCTCCAAAATTTAAGCCTTGATAGAATGGATCTTCTTTGCGGCTTTCGACCTTATCGAAACGCGACTGGTACTTTTGCTGTTGCTTAAACAATTCGCGATGATAGAGGCGATCTTGAATGTCGATATTTGTTTCGTGAGATTCTCCGAGCTTTTGCTGGCGCTCTAAGAAATCGGTTTTAAGCTGCGTTAAGTTTTGGCGCTGTATCGAAGCATCAACTTTCTTTTGCTTCTCGTAAGCAGACTGTTGCTGCTTTAACTGCGCTTCGTTACGAGTCTTCGTTTCAGTAGTCTCAACTTCGAATTCGCCCTTTTGCTCATTTAGCTTTTGCTTATTGATTTGCTCACGTTCTTCTATGGTCTGTTCGCCAGTCGTGATCAACCGCTGATTCTCTCGCTCGTATCGATCATGAACTTTCTCGTTGGTTTTAGTTCCGACTTCAACAGTTTGCTTTAGCTGAGTGTGTTGGCGCTCACGAACTTGCGAAAGTTTCGTTTCGCCATCAACTTGGCTCTTTTCGTTTTCTTCTTGATAACGTTTGCGAAGATTATCGCTTTGCGAGTTGTAGTTCTTTCGCTCAGCTTCTATGCGCTGTTGATATTCGTCTTGCAACTGCTCAACGCGAGTGTGGCCAGTCTTCTTCATGCTGTCGTAAGTATTTTTGTATTCGGACTGAGCGCGGGTAGTGCGGTTCTTGTGTTCAGTTTCAATTTTCCGTTTGTCTTCTAAGTTGCGTGTCTTAGCTTCCTGCAAGTGCTTTGATCCGACTGCCTGAGCTTGTTGAATGTCGGTTTGAACTTCTTGAACGATTTCTTGTTTGCGATTCGACTGCTGTTTTGCGAAGTCTGCAGTTTGAGATTGAGTCGATTTTTTGATATGATTGACAGACGCTTTGCCAGATTCGGCAGCATCAGCTTGGCGCTTCTCGTAAGTCGCTTGAATGTTTTTAAGCTGTTGCTCGTGCGTCTCTTTGAGTTCTTGTCTTTTGTGATCATAAGCTTCCTGCAGATCACGCGTAGACTTCGAGCCAGAGCCTGGTGAGCCAATCTCGCTGCTCATTTGTCCCTCCTGGACTAATTAAGCTGTAAGACTACTTTACCACGGGGGATGCTGGCGCGCGAGGACTAGGGCAGAAAGTACGGTAGTTTTCGGTCCGGTTTTTGTGACAAACCCAAGTGTCGGCAATTTTTATTTCCTCAGTCTCAGCCACTGGGTAGTAACCACGATACTGAATGTCGTCGAGGGTGTCTTTGACTGTGCGAGTGGAGCCTGTCTTTTGGTCGGTGATCTCGAGTTCAAATACGCGATACTCA
>JAYSYM010000074.1:0-2288 GCA_043727635.1 Bdellovibrionales bacterium
GAGAAGGAAGGTCAGAATTTCTTCGTCGGGAGTTTGTTTATGAAACTTGATCCAAGGCTGAAGACTTAATTTAGCCGGAAACTTTCCGATGCCGTCGGCATTTGGCTTAATTTCTTGGCGCGACATGCGGCGCTTGTTTGACTCCCAATAAGTGCGACAAAGCTCGATTGTGAGAAGTCGCATCTCGGGCGAGTCGGCATCGAGATTTTTATTATTTCTAACTTTGTAATTAGCGGCTGCGCGATCTGAAATCTCGGCAGCCAAGCGCTCATCTAAGAATGCTAAGAAGAAGAAAAGGGCGAAACGTCGAAGATGCATCTAATCAGTTGTTAACTGCTTCAAGAGATCCAATTCATCTAAAACTTTACCCGAGCCAAGCACAACACACGTAAGCGGATCTTCTGCGATTGTCACAGGAAGACCTGTGCGCTCACGAAGAAGAACGTCGAGGTTTGCAAGCAACGCTCCCCCACCCGTAAGAACGATACCGTTATCAACGATATCCGAAGCAAGTTCAGGTGGAGTTTTTTCAAGTGCTGTTCGAACCGCATCGACAACTTCTGATAATGGATCCATCAGAGCATCGTTTACTTGTGAGCTGGTAATTTCGATCGTCTTAGGTGCACCAGCAACTAAGTCTCGACCTTTAATTTCCATCACGCGCTCTTCTTCGAACGGGTAAGCGTTACCGATTTTAATTTTAATTTTCTCGGCAGTTTGCTCACCGATGAGAAGATTGAACTGACGACGAACGTAGTTAACGATCGCTTCGTCGAATTTATCTCCGGCAACCTTAATAGATTTACAGTAAACGATACCGCCGAGCGAGATCACCGCAACTCCGGTAGTACCACCACCCATATCGACAACCATGTTGCCAGTAGGTTCAGTAATAGGAAGACCCGCGCCGATCGCAGCCGCCATTGGCTCTTCGATCAAATAAACTTCGCGTGCACCGGCTGAGTGAGCAGATTCTTTTACAGCGCGCTTTTCCACCTGAGTGATTCCGTAAGGAACGCAGATGATAATTCGAGGACGGATGAATGATTTCTTGTGGCCCGTTGATTTTGAAATGAAGTATTTCAACATCGACTGAGTCACTTCGAAGTCAGCGATTACGCCGTCTTTAATTGGACGAATTGCCACGATCGAACCCGGTGTACGACCGAGCATATCTTTCGCTTCTTTTCCAACTGCAAGAACGCGGTTTTGCATTCCGCGATAATTCTTTTGAACTGCAACTACAGAAGGTTCATCAAGAATGATGCCGCGACCTTTGGCATAAACGAGCGTGTTCGCCGTTCCCAAATCAATCGCAATATCGTTGGAGAAATAATCTGAAAACTTCTCAAATAATGCCATCGCTGTTTTCCTTATGTTCGGGCTTAATCCTACAAATAATTTACGTGGTGACGCAAGCACTGGGACTATGATTATCATTGGAACTCAGGGCATGGCGGCATTAGGCCAAGAAGAGGCCAAGAACAGGAAAGGCAACGTGAGCATCGAGCAGACATTCACTTCATTGAAGACCTTCGTAGAGAGCAGTTCGGCGATCAAGAACACTTTGTGTGCTTTGAAAGAGGGAACCGAGTTCGGAATTACGATTGGCGATGTCGTCCAGTGCGCTCTGTCGTGCAAAAATGGCGAGGTTGTTCTCGAAAAACGAGCAGCAAACAAGCCAGATTTGATTTTCTACGTTAAGCCCGAGTCTGTTGGCGTGATTGTTGGGCAAAATGGGGACCAAATGGCCACACTGAGTGCCGCCGTCGGAAAAGAAGTTTTGGCTGGCAATATTCACGTCGAATTAACCTCAAACCTTCGCGCTCTCCTCGACCATGGCTACATCGAAATGCTTCGCAAAACTGGCGGAGAGTGGTCGAACAAGTTGATGGAACTCATCACCCAGCAAGCGTTCACGCAAGCGATGAAAGCTAGCGCTACCCTCGAGAATATTAAAAAAGCTCTCAAGATCGACAGCCGAAATTAAAGCGGCATCGGTCGGAATTCGTGACGAATCCAATCACTACTTTTTGCTTCATTCGCGAGGCGAATTTCTTCCTCATAAAGCGCGTTTTTTTCACTCTGAGTTGAGACGGCTAAATTTATATGTGTCGCTGTTTTGATAAGAGCAGTGTCACCGTAAGTATTGCCCGCCGCTAAAAGTGGTCGAACGTTGTTTGTTCGTTTCAGTAACGCTTCGGCCTTCCCGTCACGCCATGTAATTGGATACTCAACCAAGTCAGTTACGTGAGTATCCAGGACCTTGGTCGTGATTCCAAGCACGT
>JAYSYM010000075.1:0-7085 GCA_043727635.1 Bdellovibrionales bacterium
CTTTTCCACGGTTGCTCGATATGGGTTGCGAACCATTCCTGATCGCAACTTCTCTTTTGGGAGTTGTGTCGCAGCGTCTAGTGAGAGTGCTTTGCCCTCATTGCAAACAAACTTACACTCCCTCTGACTTCGAGCTTTCAAGCTTAGGCTTGTCTCGAGATCAAATTGCAGCAGGCCGCGTTTACAAAGCTGTTGGTTGCGATAATTGTAATCAAAAAGGCTATCTCGGTCGTACGATCATTCAAGAATTAATGATGGTCAACGAAGAGATTCGTCACTTGATCATGCAGCGAAAAGACGGCGGAACAATCAAGAAGGCTGCTCTTTCTCACGGAATGAAAACTTTTAGAGATCACGGAATTCAAAAAGTACTTATGGGCATTACGACAATTGAAGAAGTGATGACGAACACGCAAGTGGATTTATAAGAGATGCCAATTTTTGAGTACAAAGGTTTGAATCAAACTGGCCGCAACGTTCGCGGTACAATTGATGCCGAAAACAACCGTGCCGCACGCCAAAGATTAAAGCGTGATGGAATTTTCGTTGTTGATCTCAAAGATAAAACTAAAACTGCGGCGAAGTCTAAGCGAGCGACTACTTCTGGAAAGAAGGTCGGAGTTACCGACTTAGCAATGATGACCCGTCAACTCGCTACACTTCTTAAAGCTAACATTCCTCTCGTAGAAGCTTTAGCTGCGGTTGCTGATCAAGTTGAGAACGCTACTCTCAAAGTTGCGATTGGTGACATCAAAAATATGGTGAATGAAGGGGGCTCGCTTTATAAGGGCCTTCAAAAATATCCGCGCATCTTCACCAACATTTATGTGTCGATGGTCGAAGCCGGAGAAATGTCAGGAACACTCGATGTGATTTTGATTCGATTAGCAGAATTCACTGAAGCAGAAAGTGAACTGAATTCAAAAGTTCGGTCTGCGATGGTTTACCCGGCTGTGATGTTCGTTTTCACGATGGGTATGCTTGCGGTAATTTTCATTTTCGTAATTCCGCAAATGACAGAAGTTTTCACGGGCTCGGGCATGGAACTTCCTTGGTACACGCAAGCCGTGATTGGTTTTAGCGGAATTTTAGTGAATTACTGGTTACTTATTATTCTCGGGATCGCAGGCAGCATTGCGCTCTTCCGAAACTGGAAAAATTCTCCGACCGGCTCCGATACTTGGGATCAGCTTCTGTTGAAAATCCCTGTGGTCGGAAAGTTAGCAAGAATGATTGCGGTCTCTCGCTTTACGAGAACTTTAGCAACGCTCCTTCAAGGTGGCGTGCCTATGCTCCAGGCAATGGACATTGTTAGCAACGTCGTCGGCAATGCGGTTTTAGCTCGAGCGATCATCCAGGCACGAGACAATATCAGCGAAGGCGAATCGATTGCTGGTCCCCTAAAAAAATCAGAGCAGTTTCCACCAATCGTGATTCACATGATCAACATCGGCGAAAAGACAGGCGACCTCGAAAATATGTTAACGCAGGTCGCCGAGTCCTATGACTTCCAAGTAAAGAACGCGGTCGAAGGCCTTACATCGGTCATGGAACCAGTGATGATTATCGTCATGGGTGGTGTCATCGGCGTTATCGTGTTCTCGATCATGATTCCGATGTTTGATATGGCTAGCTTCGCAGGCTAGTTCTCGTCTAATATATTCTTCGATTGAGGAGCACTATTCTATGAAACTATCTGGTAAGTTTTTTGGCGAATTACGAAATCAAGCTGGTATGACTCTTATCGAAATCATGATTGTTATCGCAATTATTGGTGGCTTGATGGCAGTTGTCGGCAACAAATTCATGAACGCGCGTGCAAATGCGAGTGTGAAACAAGCTCGAATTCAAATTAAACAACTCGAAAGCAAACTCGATCAGTACTACACGGACTGCAATAGCTACCCGACTACTGATCAAGGCCTTCAAGCACTCTTCGAAAGCCCCGGCGCAGAAGCCTGTCAAAACTGGGGACCGCAGCCTTACATCAACAACATGAAAGAAGTTAACGATCCGTTCGGCAAGCAGCTAGTTTACGAATCAGATGGAGCTGAATATAAAATTATTAGCCTCGGCGCAGACAAAAAAGAAGGCGGAGACGCCGCTAACGCGGATATCGCAAACGGCGAATAGTCCCTGCCTTTGGCGCAACATATCTAACTCTCGCGGATTCACCTTAATGGAAATTATGATCGTTGTTGCGATCATAGCTGGCCTCGTTGCTATCGGTGTTCCACGTCTCGCAAATCAAAAAGGCAGAATGCGCAGTGAAGTTCAGCGAATCGCTGTTCTTTCTCGCGAAGTTTTCAATGCTGCCCGCCTCCAAAATCGAACTTTCAGAATTGTTTTTGAGCTCAGCCAATCAAGTTCGAAGTATTACGTTGAATCGGCCAACGGCCAGATCGCTCTTCTCAACGAGGCTCAAAGAAAAGACTTCGACGAAAAAACTTCGATGGACAAGGAAGAACTCGCCAAACTTAATCCCACCAAGTTTGAATTAGAAACTAAGTATATAAAGCAGCCCGAAGAAATGCCCGGAGACCTGAGAGTTGAAGGCGTTGAATATGCTGGACGGAGCGAAGGCCTCAACGCTCCCTCTGGCGAAGGCGTTACCAAAGCAACCATTCACTATTTTCCGCAAGGACTAGCGGAACAGGCAGTTATTCGGTTTACTGATGGCAAGACTCTCGCTTGGACGCTAGTGATTAATCCGTTAACGGGAAAAGCAAACGTGTTTGATAAGAAACTCACTTTGAAGGACATCGGTCAGTAATGTTGCGTCAACGTGGCTTCACCATCATTGAAGTGCTAATTGCGATGATCATCCTCTCAGGAGGAATCCTGGTTATCGCCAACTCGTGGAGCGGTAACTATAATCGTCTTCAGAAATCTCGCATCAACAATACAATGGGCCATCTCTTACAAAAGAAAATGGTTGAGCTTGAGATCGAATACAAAAACAAACCAATCGACGAGATTAAAGAAGAAGATAGCGGCACTTTTGATGAGTACAAAGGCTTCACTTGGACGATGAAGTCGCAAGAATTTGAAATGCCTGATCTCTCTTCGGCTTTGGTAGCGCAAAACGAAGGAACTGACGAGCAAACCTTGATGATCGTCAAAAAAGTGACCGAATACATTCGCAAGACAGTTAAAGAAGTCACTGTAACAGTTAGCTATCGAACACCAAAAGCCAATCGTCCCATTACTCACGAAGTAACAACTTACTTTGTCGACTTTAAAAAAGAAGTTCCGATGACCCCAGGCGCAGGTGGCGGCTAATGAGAAAGCGCAATCATTTTGGATTTACCTTAATCGAAGTGATGATCGCAATTACGATCTTGGCGGGATTAACGTTGCTCACTGCCCGCGCGATGAAAGCCGGTACTGCCAATAAATTAAAATTCGAAGGCGACATCAACCGCGAAGCCGCTGTTCGCGATGCTCTGCGAGTAGTCGAGCGCGATATTAATCTCGCTTATCACTATCGTGATACGTTCGCTGACTTGATGAACCAAGCGAAGTTAGAATCCAAGCGCCCGGCAAATGCTACTCCTACTCCACCACCTACCGACGGTGCTCCGGTTGATTCAGCAGCACAACTTACTCCTGAAGAACAGACAAAGCCTGTTCCACAGTGGACAGGCTTCGTCGGCGACGAAAAATCGATTTATTTTTCTGCTTTAAGTAATGTGCGCCTCAATCAGGACACGCCAGAGTCTGATCAAGCTGAAATTGGGTATTACACACGCAACTGTAAAAGTTCGGATGGATCTGGGAAGACCTCAACTTGCCTTATCCGAAGTGTCGCTTCTTATATCGATGACGAGCTTGAAAAAGGCGGCAAGGAAACAGTTCTTCTCGAGAATGTGGTTTCTTTCAAACTTCGCTACATCGGTCCCGGCTTCGAAGAATGGCAAAACTCGTGGGCCACAAAAACTGCAAAGCGTACTGAGGGACTTGAGTTGTTCCCGTACGCGGTCGAAATTTATTTAAAGACCCACAACAAACAAGATTTGAAAGATAAGCCGTTTGAAATGGGCGCCGTCGCTGCATTGAGATTTCCGAATAACGATCCGAAGAAGGAAGCCGATGCCATCGCCAACGCCCGATAAACAAAAATTTTTCGCAGATACGTTGCGCATGATGAAGAGCGAAGCAGGCTCCGCATTGATGATCGCGCTTTTTACGGTGACGATTTTAATGGTTATGGCGATGGAAATCGTTCATCAAAGCTCAGTTGAGTTTTTGATTAGCTCGCAACAAGTTAATCAGGTGAAGGCCTACTACGCTGCTAAGTCAGGCGTTGAAATCAGTCTGTTACGTTTGCATATTTATAAAAAAGCGATGGCTGCTTTTGGCTCGCAAATTCCAGACAAGAGTAAGCTCGATTTAATTTGGAGCACACCATTTGCGTGGCCGCCGCCAATTCCTGCAGATTTAAATGCAGTTGATAAAGATAGTGTCGCAGATTCCGTAAAGAATTCTTCGATGAAATCAACCTACATCGCAAACATCTCGGCTGAAGGATCGAAAATCGACTTAAATGATCTCGCATCTCCTTCCGAAAGAATTCGCACTGCTACTCGCAAATTAGTTTTGCAAATCTTCACGAGCCGCACTGAAGCTGACAACGCCAACGACGACCCGTGGGCAAAAGAATATCGAGATTTTAATTTCGAAGAGTTAGTCAACAACATGGCTGATTGGGCTGACGCCGATACTGACTCAATCGCAGGCGGCGCTGAAAATCGCTTCTATCAACAAAACGAGATTCCCGATCTTCCGCCAAATCGTCCCTTTCAATCAGTTCAAGAGCTGCACATGATCGCTGGAATGACGGATGCGATTTACGACGTCATCGCTCCGCGAGTCACCGCGTACGGGAGTAAGGCCGTAAACATAAATTTTGCGAGCAAAGAGATTCTGATGGCTCTCGATGGCAGCATCACTTCGGAGATTGCTGATAAAATTATCGAGAGCAGAAACGATCCTAATCGCGGACCGTTCAAAGACTTAAAAGACTTCTTAGGTTTCGTAACACCTTTGGGAATTCCAGAACGAGCGTTCCTCAATGCCGAAGACGAAAACAAACCACTGCTCCCCCTAGCCTTTGATCCAGAGTTTAACTTTAGAATCGAAGCTATTGGTACTGCAGGCAAAGTCACTCGTAAAATTACAGCGATCGCCTACGATTTTGATCAAGTAAAAACTCGTCTGGCTGATGCTATAAGAGCCGAGTTACCAACTCCTTCTCCCACACCTGATACCGGCCAACCGCCACCGCCACCAACTCCGACTCCCGATCCAAATGCGAAGCCGCAAATTAAGCCACCGACAGACAGACCAACGGTTGTGTACTGGGCAGAAGAATAGTACAGTCTAGGCATACGACAACTCGCTCGAACACAAGGATGTGCGCGGATGAAATCCATCGGGATTGATATTGGGACTTACAGCGTTAAAGTCGCTGAAATTGACTCAAACCGTTCAGAAATTCAACTCAGTAATTTCGCCGAATTCCCACTTTCGCTTGTGCCGAATGCTGATCATCAACTTGAGATCATCGAGATCTTACGACGTATCGCTGAACAGTATGATCCAGCTACGACTCGCATCACTGTTGCAGTTCCGCAAAACCGAGTTGCTACTCGTTTTAAACGTTTTCCATTTCGCGAACGCCAAAAAATTCTAAAGAGCTTAGCGTTTGAACTTGAAGATGAAATTCCGCTCGATATCGGCTCCGCAGTTTTCGACGGAAAGATTTGCGGTTACGTTGGCAACGCTGCCGACGTTCTTGCATTTGCTTGCCCTGAAGAGGCAATTCGCGAAGCGATCAACCGCACTCGCGAAGGTGGCCTTGATCCTGAGATCGTGAGCACAGAAAGTGCTGCGCTTGCGAACTTGTTTGAAAAATGGAATCAGCTTCCAATTATCGTTACCGAGCCATCTGAAATTAATTTGCCTGAAGGTGTTCAACCGCCGCCACAACCCGCTCGAGTGGCGCGAATCATTCTTCAACTTGGTCACTCGCGCTCTCAACTTCTTGTGTATCGCGAAGGCGAATTGGTTGCGACTCGCAATATCGTTTGGGGCGGCGCTGAGATTGCTCAAGCTCTTGCAAAAACTTTTAGTCTTCCGTACGGCGAGGCTGTAAAGATTCTTCAGACGAAGAGTTTCATTCTCATGAGCACTCAGGGCGCTTCACGAGATCAAATTTTACTTTCGAAAACTGTTTCTGACGTCGTCGATGTACTTTCGCGAGAAATGAAACTTGCGTTGATCGACATTGGCTCTGAGCTTAATTTGGTTTTCAAAAATCTTGAGCTGGTTGGCGGCGTTAGCCAAATTCAAAACGTTGGGCCTTACTTAACTCAAGCACTTGAACTTCCAGTAAATCTCTTTCACCCGTTTGAATACTTCAATGTCATGTTCGAACGTTCGCCAAGAGCTGAAGGTGCATCTCCAATTGCCATCGGTCTAGCAATTGAGGGATTAAAGCGTCCGCGCAATCCGGCTGTTAATTTTAGAAAAGGCGAATTCGCAAAGCAGAACAATACTTTCAACATGTTTTGGGAGCGTTGGAAGCCAGCTTTCCAAACTGCAATGGTCGCATTGCTGTTGTTGTTCGTTTATGGCGTGATTCGAGATTCACTAGCCACTGACCTTGCTGCGGCCGCCGATCAAGTCGTCACGACTCAAGGCAAAGCGATTGCAAGCGCTCGCAGTACCTCCCAGATCGAACGTTACATTCGAAGTCAAAATCAGCTAATTAAGAATCGTGAAATTCTAGCGCAGCTTGATAACGTGAACGCCTCGCTTGATTTGCTTGCTCGGCTAGCCGAAAAACTTCCGATCAACGAAGTTAACGGCGGCCAAAAAGTAGTTCTCGATGTTCGCCATTTCTCAGTTGTGAATGACAATTTGATTCTCGAAGGCAAAGTTCAAAACCCTGCGCACATTCGCGCCATTGAACAAGGGTTACGACAAGTTGCGATTCCGGACTCAGTAAAAACGGCGAGAGTTTCTGTTAACACCAAGATTGAAGCACCAGGTACTGCATTTGCTTTCCACGCGAAAGTAAA
>JAYSYM010000076.1:0-2288 GCA_043727635.1 Bdellovibrionales bacterium
ACGCTCTGATCCAGTAAAGCGGGACGATGCGAATGACAGTTTCGACAAAATCCGGATAGACAAGCTTGCCAGATGAGTCGATTGCATTGAGCATCAATCCTTGGGTGATACCCGAGGTCCACATAGAAATTACGTAAAGTAGAATCCCAATCGTTCCGGTCCAGAAGTGAATGTTGGCGAGCTTTACTGAGTACAGTTCGGTTTTAAATAGCTTTGGTACTAAATAGTAAAGCATCCCGAAAGTTAAAAAGCCGTTCCAACCGAGAGCACCGCCATGAACGTGAGCGATGATCCAGTCTGTATAATGGCCGAGAGCACTGACTGATTTAATTGAAAGAAGCGGCCCCTCGAAAGTTGCCATTCCGTAAAAAGTTAGCGCCGCTACAAAGAACTTCAGCACTGGATCGACTCGCACTTTATCCCAAGAGCCACGTAAGGTGAGAAGTCCGTTGATCATTCCGCCCCAGCTCGGTGCACGCAGCATGATTGAGAAAACCATTCCGAGCGTTTGCGCCCAGTCTGGTAGAGCGGTGTGGAGAAGGTGATGTGGTCCAGCCCAAATATAAATAAAGACGAGTGACCAGAAATGGATGATCGAAAGGCGATAAGAATAAATCGGACGATTGGCAGCTTTGGGAATGAAGTAGTACATCAACCCAAGAAAAGGAGTTGTAAGAAAGAATGCTACTGCGTTGTGACCGTACCACCATTGTACGAGAGCATCTTGCACACCTGCATACACCGGATAGCTTTGAAACCACGAAACTGGAATTTCGATTGAGTTGATAACGTGAAGCACAGCGACCGTGACGATCGTCGCAATATAGAACCAAAGTGCTACGTACATATGCCGCTCACGGCGACGAGCTAAAGTTCCGAAAAAGTTGACTGCAAATACAATCCAAATAACTGTGATCGCAATATCAATCGGCCACTCGAGCTCTGCATATTCTTTTGCCTGAGAAAGCCCAAGTGGTAGGGTAATCGCAGCTGCAACAATAATTGCTTGCCAGCCCCAGAAATGAATTTTGCTGAGGGTATCGTTGAACATTCGAGCTTTGCAGAGACGCTGAGTTGAATAGTAGATCCCGGCAAAAATCGCGTTGCCGGCGAATGCAAAGATAGCAGCGTTAGTGTGGAGCGGACGCAAGCGCCCAAAGGTGATCCACGGAATACCTAGGTTGAGCTTCCAGTTAGCAAGTTGGAGCGCAATGATGATCCCAAGCAAGAAAGCAACTCCGCCCCAAATAATTGTGGCGAGAGAAAACTTCTTTACGATGTCGTCGTCATAACTAAATGTTTCATACTTTATAAGCACTGTTTCTTGTTCACTCACAATCGTCTTCCTTTGCGATCTCTGGTTCTAGAAATATTTTATGTTTTGGTGTTTCGAGGTCGTCGTATTGTCCAGACTTAGTTGCGAGAATAAAAGCGATGACAAAAGCCCCTCCCAGCAACAGCGCAATCGGCATTAAGAAATAGATTATTTCCATGTGCTGACTCCTTTCAGCGATGAAACTAGCACTGTGAGTGAGCTTAGAGGCATGAAGATAGCGGCCCAAAGCGGAGTCATCTGGCCAGTGATAGCTAAAAAGCCCGCAACCAAATTGAAACAAAGGGAGAAGGCTAAATTTCGTTTCATTACCAACTTTGTTTGTCGAGCCAGTCTGAAAAGAGTTTTGATATCAGAAAGATTGTTTCGCGTGAGGTAAACATCTGCTGCGCGAAGACTGACATCGAGACTTCCACTGACTGCGATACCAACCGCAGCTGAAGCAAGTGCAGCAGCGTCGTTCGCGCCATCGCCAACCATCGCAGTTAATTCGGTTGATGATTTTAGCAACTCTGACTTCGCTTCGGGTGTAGCTTCTGAGATCACGTCAGATGGCTTTAGCCCGATTTCGCGAGCGCACTTTAAGGCCACAGTGTTTCGATCACCAGACAGAATTTTGACTTTGATATCTTTTTTGGCTAACCAGCTGATAAGACTTTTTGCATCAGTGCGAATCTTGTCTCCGAGTTCAAAATGAGCAGCGAGGCTATCGCCGCATAAAAAGGCGTAGCGCATTTTGATTTCACCGTGAGGCGAATCAAGCAGTTCTGACGGAATAATTGAATAGTTGATGCCATCCACTTCGCCGGTAATTCCACCTTCTGAAAGTAGTCGAACATTTTTAGCGGGCGGTGATAACAAAAGGCCAAGGTGTCTGACAATGGCGCGCCCGACTGGATGCAACTGATTTTGTTCGAGGGCGACTGCTGCCTTTAAATGTTTTCGGTTTTCAGGA
>JAYSYM010000077.1:0-2287 GCA_043727635.1 Bdellovibrionales bacterium
CCTATCGTGACGACTCATTTGAAGAGCCTGTCCACCCGTCGGCAATTCTCCATTCGACCGCAAAACTAGCTTCTGACGTAAAAGTTGGACCTGGAGCTGTGATTTCTGCAAACGTAGTTATCGGAGCAGGAACTTTCATCGGAGCAAACGCGGTTCTCGAACGAAATGTCACCATCGGTAAAAACACAACGATTCATCCGCTCGTCTACATCGGGCACTCAACTGAAATTGGAAACAACTGCGAAATTCTCCCGAACACAACAGTTGCAAAAGAAGGTTTCGGCTACGGCCACGATGCAAAGGGAAATCACTACCGAATTCCTCACCAAGGCAAAGTCGTGATCGAAGATAACGTTCACGTCGGGTCCAACTGCTCGATTGATCGCGGAACATTCGCTGAATCGCGAATCGGCAACGGCACAAAACTCGATAACCAAGTTCACCTTGCGCACAACTCGCTCGTCGGAAAAGGCTGCTTACTCACGGCGAAGTTCGGGCTAGCTGGCTCAAGCAAAATCGGAAACTACTTCGTCGCTGGTGGCGGAACAAACGTCATTGGTCACATCGAAATCTGCGACAATGTTCAAATTGGTGGAATGTCGGGTGTAACGAAAAGCATTACAGAACCAGGCGCTTATGCGGGCTTTCCGCTAGTACCAGTTCAAGACAGCATCAAGATTCGTGCGGCAATGGTTCACCTCGCAGACATGCGCAAACAGGTATCGAAACTAATGAAACAAGTCTTCCCCAACAGTGAACCAGAGAAATCTTAAATGGCATTTTATATTACGACACCGATTTACTACGTTAACGATCAACCTCACATTGGCCACGCTTACACAACGATCGTCGCAGACGTACTTCGCCGCTATCACCGAATGTTCGGTGAAGAAACTTTGTTTCTTACTGGTGTAGATGAACACGGACAAAAAATCCAAGCAGCCGCTGCAGCTCGCGGGGTTCCTCCGCAGCAACATTGCGACGAAATGTGTGAGAACTTCAAAAACATCTGGAAAGAACTAGATATCGAATACGATATCTTCTTCCGTACGACTGACGACTTCCACAAAAAAGCCGTTCAAGATTGTCTTCAAGAACTCTTCGACAAAAAGCTTATCTACGCTAAAGAGTACGAAGGCTTCTACTCAGTTAGCGATGAGATGTTCATTAACGAAAAAGATCTCGTTAACGGCAAAGCTCCCTCGGGCCGAGACGTAACGTTAATTAAAGAAACTAATTACTTCTTTAAAATGTCGCAGTATCAGGAAAAGCTGATCCAAACGATCGAATCTGATCCTGAACTTATCCAGCCAGAAGCAAAACGAAACGAAGTTCTCGGCTTCTTGCGAAAGCCCCTTCAGGATTTATCAATCAGCCGTCCAAAATCTCGTTTGGAGTGGGGAATCGAACTTCCATTTGATAAAGACCACGTCACTTACGTGTGGTTCGATGCGCTTTTAAATTACGCAACTGGCGTAGGCTACAAGCGCAAAGGCATGGAGAAAGAATTCGCCAAGTGGTGGGATCCAAAAAATGGCGCCGGCGCAATTCACTTAATCGGAAAAGACATTCTCACAACTCACTCGGTGTATTGGCTAACGATGCTCATGGCTTTAAATATTCCTCTTCCAAAAATGATTTTCGCACACGGTTGGTGGTTAACTGAGTCGAACGAGAAAATGTCGAAATCTTCTGGCGGCCCAGTAGCTAAGCCGCTCGATATGAAATCAATTGTTGGAGTCGATGGCTTAAGATACTTCCTCACTCGCGACATCAACTTCGGAAACGATGCACAATTCGCGCCCTCTCTCGTTGTTAGCCGCGTGAACGTCGATCTCGCCAACAATTTGGGAAATCTCTTAAGCCGAAGTACTAACTTGATTCAAAAATTCTTCAACGGCGAAGCTCCGTCGGTAGATCTGAAAGATCCAAGAAGTATTACGTTACGCAAAGAAGCTGAACATTTAGCTGCGAGTGTAAAACACGATATCAATCGCATGGCTCCGCACAAAGCCGTCGAATCGATCACTAATCTTTTGAGTGCCGCAAATAAATATCTCGAAGAATTAGCCCCATGGAAAATTCTGAAAGAAGATCCAACATCATCACTTGGCGCTGAGAGCTTAATGACCGCAATCGAAGTCTTAAGAGTTTCAGCAACACTCCTTCATCCAGTAATGCCAACGAAAATGACTCAGCTGCTTGAGCAAATCGGCTCAAAAGATTTGATCGATTTCGAATCGGCCGGACGCTGGGGCTTAATCAAGCCCGGAACAAAGATCGCAAA
>JAYSYM010000078.1:0-2284 GCA_043727635.1 Bdellovibrionales bacterium
TCATTCACATGGACAACAACGGTCAAGACCTAGAGTACGTCCGGCATAGCCGCTATGGCGGGAAGGATGTGGAGCTTGCGATCAATTCTGATCGTTACATGATCCCAGGATTCTACTTAGTTGGAATGGGCGGATTCATTTCTCATTTTCACTACGCAGCCGATTTCTTATGGAAAGATAAAAACGTGTGCCTGACAGGAAAGCGTCCGGACAAAATCATTATTGGTTTTTCAGATGATGGCAGCACTGGCACTCCGATTCGAATCGGCTGGAAAAGGGCATCTGATGAGGTCTACGCCCTAACAAGTGACAACAGTAATATCGGAGCCGGAAAAGTTCTTGAATGGTGGCCCTAAGCTACTACCCGCGCTTGCCGAATTGAATTAGCCAAGTTCGCAAAACGTCTTCGTACTCGTTAGATTCGATACGAAGTCGGTTCGAAGGACCGGCTGAAGTTACCACCGAACATAACAACGGAATCATTTCGCGACCTTGAAATAATCCGACTGGAAAATACTTCGGCAGGATTTTTGGGAGCGGGTTTTCTAACTGAATACCGTTTGCAGAGATATTCACTGTCTTGCTGACAAAAGTTGCCTCGCCAATTTTGATTTTTACTGTGAAACTTCCTTCGTATCGCGCCTTCTCGCGTCCGCTGTCATCTACGCCCTTTTTATTCGGCGATTCTAGCTCTAGCGCAATAGTGGTTTCCATTTTGCGATCAAGAACTTGAACTGACTCTTGTGGAGCTGGGGGTGGCTCAATCGGAATCTGAGGAGCTCCGCGAAGTTGCTCAAGCAGCACTGGGAATTCTTCGAATGACTTCCAAGACTGAAAGCCCTCGCGCCAAACTTGCCAATCTTCGAGATCGGTCAGCACCGAGTAAATAGCTTCGACTTGATCAGTTCGCAAATCGTCGAAACGTTTTTTGCGAGGAGCGTGATGCAAACTCCAATAGTATTCGCGTTTTCTCATGCTGTCTCCTAACGTGCGCGGGCAACTGCCTTGCGCCACGCATGTAATCTCAAGTTACGATCCTGGTTGCTCATCTTAGAGCTAAAAACTTTATCTGATTTCCAAATTTTGCTAATTTCGCGAGTATCGCTCCAAAGGCCAACACCTAACCCAGCTAAGTAAGCTGCACCTGCAGAGGTTGTCTCGATCATCTTTGGTCGAACGACTTCTACACCCAAGTAATCAGCTTGCAGCTGCATCAACAAATTATTTGCAGCTGCTCCACCGTCGACTGCAACTGATTTCAAAGATCTACCGAGGTCTTTTTGCATCGCTAATAAAATCTCGGCGTTTTGCAAAGCCATCGCCTCAAGAGTTGCACGAGCGATGTGCGCAGTGGTTGTGCCGCGAGTAAGGCCTGCGATTAAGCCACGAGCCTCAGGATCCCAATAAGGAGCACCAAGGCCCGTGAGTGCTGGAACGAATTCGACACCGCCAGCATTTTTAACTGTGCTAGCTAGCTTCTCAATGTCTTCGCTTTTTTTAACGAAACCAAACTGATCACGCAAAAATTGAACAGCAGCTCCGCAAACAAATGCGCCGCCCTCGAGTGCGTAAGTAATTTGCCGATCACCTTTCAACTGCCAAGCAGCCGTCGTGAGCAACCCGCTCTTTGAAGCCACTCGCTCTGACCCTGTGTTCATCAATAAAAAACTTCCGGTGCCGAAGGTGCATTTGCTTTGGCCCGCTTGAAAGCAATTTTGCCCGAACAACGCTGCTTGCTGATCTCCGGCGACGCCACTGATCGGAATTCCGTCTGGTAAGAACGATAAACCAGAAGTCACTCCGAGTTCTCCCGACGACGGCTTAATCTCAGGAAGAAGTGCGCGAGGAACTGCAAAGATTCTTAAAAGCTCGTCGTCCCACTCGCCTGTCTTAATATTCATCAACTGTGTGCGTGAAGCATTTGAAACGTCTGTCGCGTGACTTACGCCCTTCGAAAGTCGCCAGATAAGAAAAGTATCGATTGTTCCAGCCGCAAGCCATCCGGCAACTGCGCGAGTACGTAACGCAGATTTTTGCTTGAGCATCCAAGCAATCTTGCTTGCCGAAAAATATGGGTCGATGACTAGACCAGTTCGGTCTCGCAACATTTCAGCAAGGCCCTGCGCTTTCAACGCTTCACACTCTGGGGTCGTGCGGCGATCTTGCCAAACAATCGCGTTGTGCACAGGTTTCCCTGTTTTCTTATCCCACAACACAACAGTTTCGCGCTGATTCGTAATTCCGATGGCTGCTAACTGCGCGCCTTGAATTTTTGCTTTTTTAA
>JAYSYM010000079.1:0-7068 GCA_043727635.1 Bdellovibrionales bacterium
CAAGCGTGAAGAGCCGTATCTCGCTCTGCTGTTGAATGAATTAGATGCCTATCTCAAGGCTGTCCCGCAAATGCGGGAGCGTCCGCTTCGCCAACTACATTTTGGCGGTGGCTCACCAACATTCTTCTCGGCGGCTAATCTCAAGAAACTTGTCGAAGAAATTTATTCGCGCGTAACAATCGACAAAGATAACTTTGAAGGATCAATTGAAGTTGATCCTCGAAGGACCACTCGTGACCAGCTTGTTGAATTGCGAAATCTCGATTTTAGTCGCGTAAGCCTCGGCGTTCAAGATTTCAATCCAGAAGTACAACGCTTGATTAATCGTATTCAGCCGCGCGAAATGACCGAGCAGATCTCTAACGAAGCGCGCGAGCTCGGATACACTTCAGTTAACTTCGATTTAATTTATGGGCTTCCAAAGCAAACTGAAGAATCGATTCGCGAGATGGCTGAACTAACGGTGAAGTTGCGGCCAGATCGCATAGCGCTCTATAGTTTCGCACTTGTACCTTGGATCAAGCCAGCTCAGCGATTGTTTAAAGACGAAGAATTACCTGTCGGTGAAGAAAAGCGGCGACTCTACGAAATCGCGCGAGAGATTCTGCAAGCAGCTGGCTATCGTGAAATCGGAATGGATCATTTTGCTCTTCCGACTGATGCACTTTCACAGGCGGATCGCGAGGGTACGCTTCACCGCAACTTTATGGGTTATACCGAGCACCGAACTGACGTGCTTTTAGGTTTAGGCGTAAGTTCAATTTCAGAAGCGCCCGGTTGCTTTCATCAAAATGAAAAGGCTTTGCCTGTTTACGAGAGGCGAGTTCAAGCCGGTGAAGTGCCAACTTTTCGTGGTCACATTCTTTCAGAAATTGATCGAAAACGACGAGAGCAGATCCTTCAGTTCATGACTCAGTGGGAAGTTGAGCTCGAAAGTGAAGAGCAAGCGCAGGATGCCAAGCAATTTCTTGAGAGCTTAATTAACGATCGCTTAGTGCGGGTTGAAAATCGCAAACTGATTCTCACCGATGAAGGACGGCCATTTTTGCGAAATGCGTGCATGGCCTTAGACCAGCGCCTTCGTGAAAAAGCTCCGCAAACAAAAGTATTTTCTCAATCGATGTGAGTAAACTTAAGTGAGTCAAACCTTGAGCTTAAAGAAGATTGCAGTTGTCGGTGCCGGCTTTAGCGGATTGGTTACTGCCTATTATCTTTTTAAGCGTGGCTTAAGCGTTGAAATCTTTGAATGTCAGCCCCAAGCGGGCGGACTAATCAAGACCATCGAAACCGAATTTGGACCGGTCGAGACGGCGGCAAATGGATTGCTTAATTGCACTGAACTTGAATCGCTTTGCAGCGATATCGGTGTAGAGCTCATCGCGACAATGCCTGAGTCGCGTAAGCGATTTATTTTTCGAAAGGGTCGCGCTCTTAAGTGGCCACTAAAAATTTTAGAAAGCGGCCGGTTGATTTGGTTTATTCTCCGCTACTTGGTCTACAAGAAAAGTGTTGCCCCAAAAAGCGCTGAGAGTGTTGCGGATTGGGGAGCGAGAGTTCTTGGGCCGAGTGCAAGTAGGTATTCAATCGAAACTGCTGTGCTCGGCATTTACGGAACCGAGGCAAAACATTTGTCGGCGACTCTCGTATTAAAGCGGTTATTTAGCTCGGCGAAAGTGCCCCGACTAAAGTTAGCTTTAGGCAATGGGACGGTGGCACCTAAAAAGGGAATGGGTGAGTTGATCTTCAAGCTCACTGAATATCTGGAAAAAAGCGGCGTTAAGATTACTTACGACGTTGAGATCACCTCGCCAACTCAACTTCCAGTTTGCGATTTTTTGGTTATCGCCACCTCAGTTGAGCAAGCGGCCGATTTACTTGCGGCATGCTCAGACCCTCGCGCAGAGATCCTTAAGTCTATTTCGATGGTTCCAATCACTAGTACCACTGTTTTCACTAAGCCCGAAAGCAAAGCTAAGATCGTTGGCTTCGGCGTTCTCTTTCCGCAAGGCGAAGGTAATTTCGCACTCGGCGCTCTACTCAATAATTTTATCTTTGAAAATCGCGCTCGCAATTGCCAGAGCGACACTTGGATTACTCCAGGAGCTGAAATTCGAGATCAAATTTTGATCGATTCAATTTTATCTGAACGAGAAAAAGTACTGCATCAAAAAGTTGACCTGCTAAGTTATCAGGTAAATCGTTGGGCGAAGGCGCTACCTAGATACGATTCTGATTTAGAAAAGGCAGTGCGTGATCTAGAGATAGTGCGAGGGAGAATTGCGTTGATTGGAAACTACCTTGGTGAAATTGGCCTAAAGCAAATCCTACTTCGCGCAAATCGTTTGGCTGCGGAGCTTGCGACGTGAAACGTAAAATCGGTGTGCTAATAATTAATCTTGGAACTCCGGACGCTCCGACTCCATCAGCAGTAGGTCGGTATTTAAAGCAGTTTTTAATGGATAAATGGGTCATTGATATTCCCGCAATTTTCCGCTGGATTTTGGTTCATATCTTAATTGTTCCGAAACGAAAATTTGCTTCTGCAGAAGCGTATGAAAAAGTTTGGACTTCAAAAGGTTCACCACTTTTTTCGCACTCCCAGGATTTTTGCGCAAAACTCCAAGTTCAACTGGGTGAAAGCTTTTCAGTTCGCTTGGGAATGCGATACGGCAATCCCTCGATCCCGGCAGCCGTTAAGTTTTTCAAAGGCAGCGGTGTTGAAAGTTTGGTCGTGATGCCAATGTATCCTCAATACGCCGAGAGCTCAGTGCGTTCGTCGCTTGAAGAGGTTGAGCAGTCGCTTAAGCATGAAAACTTCAAGATCACGATAAAGATCGTCCCGCCGTTTTTTCAGTCTCAGGGCTTTATCAAAGCGTACGCATGTCAAATTCGTAAAAGTCTCGTGTCGACCACGGGAGGCGAAGCTTCGCACCTCTTGCTGAGTTACCATGGATTGCCAGAGCGTCACGTTCAAAAAACTGATCTTAGTAAAAGTCATTGCTTAACGAGCGCGAACTGTTGCGATAAAATTGTAGAAGCCAATCGCTTCTGCTATCGGGCACATTGTTTTGCAACTAGCCGAGCGCTCGCGACGGAGCTTGGCTTGAACGAAAATCAATACAGCGTTTCGTTTCAATCGCGCTTAGGCCGCGCACCTTGGATCAAGCCGTACACTGATTTTTTGTATAAAGATTTAATTAGCGAAGGCAAAACCCGAATGATCGTCGCCAGTCCATCGTTTGTGGCTGATTGTCTCGAGACAATTGAAGAGCTAGGCATGAGGCTGCGAGAAGATTTCATTCGCGACGGCGGAAAGAAGTTTGAACTTGTACCATGTCTAAATTCTTCGGACCTCTGGGTGCAGGCGGTCTCGGATGTTGTAGTTCGAGTTGCCAAAACGTGACTTGAGGTTGCGCTCTATTCAGTGAAAGCATTGAAATAGATCCAACACCAAGGAGCGGTCATGGACAAACGTTCACTGGAGAATCAAACCCTTGAAAAGTTAAGAGTCAGACGAGTGCCGCTTGGTCATCATTTGGTATTTATGTTTGATTCAGAAGCGGCACGTAAGGGTGATCTTGCGTGTACGTTGCTTGTTGAAGGAAAGATTGCAGATCTTCATGCGAGGTGGATGGATATCTCAAGGCATATTTACGTACGATGCCCGTCAAACAATGTCATTCGAGCTAATCAGATTTCTGCGAGTGTACTGAATGGAACGACTAGTCCTGTGCAGCGATTAGTCTTCGATACTGAAGGACATGTGCCGATTTCGATTGGTTGTGATGACCCTGAGTTGATGCTTGAAGTGTATTTTCCGTTTGAAGTGCTGCGAGCTTTAAGTGATGACATGGGGGGAAACTCTCCGCCTTTAATAGATTTGGCTTTCTAAAAAAGGAGAAGCGACCGCCGTGATCCCCCATCAGTCGACGACCGCCTTCCAAAATCAATTCTTAAACTTTTACTTTAATTAAAAACAACGTTTCCATTGAACGTGGTAGACGATGCCGTTTGATACGTCGATCGAGTCGACAGTCGCCATCGCCTGATCTCGGCGACTGTTGCTACCAACTAGCATGCTCGTGTTCATGCGAAGGTTCGTGCTTGCACCGCAGGCTGACCAAACAAGTGCCGAAGCTTCGAGTCGATCAGTAAACGCGTAGTCGCTTTCTAAACCTGCGCGAAGAAGTTTGCTTGTGCGAATGCCTCGGCTTCCGGCAAAGAAATACTCAACGTTAAATTGACCGCGTCCGCCTCGTGGAATCGCTGAGAATCCTCGATAGTCCACTTGGAAAATGCTTACGCTGTATCCTTGTGGAACGATAACAGGAATTGCGATGTTACAAGATTTTCGATCCAGCGATTTCCCCGTGATGCCGCCAGCTTCTACAACGTACTGATCAAACAAAATACTTACTTGGTTACCATCTGGGCTAACTGCCGCGCTAACTGTTCCTTGAGGACAAGCTGTTCCGCCATGTTCAGGCAGACCTAACTTTAAACCATTTTGCGCTTGCGCCGACGAAGCGCTGATTATTGAAGTGGCGATTAAACCAAAGGCTAATAAAAACTTCTTCATGAACTTCCCCCTAATTATGGGTCACATCAGGTGACACACAGATAGGTAGAGCAAGAGTCTTGCCAACTGTTTTGGGAACCTTTTGCTACCAGTTCTAAATCATTTCGTTGTGAATTGGTGCAGATTGCTCAGTCATATTGGGATCTTGTGACGAATCGAGCATTTGCGTCGTCGGAACTTGGACGTCGGTGACACCATTTATCTTATTTATTTGTTCGATTAGCCACTGATAGTTGTGGCCAACTGACGCAGAGTTCACAGTTGAATCAATCGGATAACTAAAGGAGTGAATGCCAACGAGAACTTCATCGTCTCCGCGTTTGCAGATAACTCCGCCGCCAGAATCTCCTGGTCGCAAGAAAAAGCGCGGATCAGACGTGATGAGATTTTCGCTTTGATAGTTTTCGAGTGTTAAATTTAGGCCACCAAGATCTTCGGGAGGATTCGAAAATTTAACTCCGTGAAGAAGTCCGCCACGACCGTCGAATTGATTTCCGTAACCAAATGCTCCGCAAGAATTAGTCTGCGTGAACAAGAGGTCAGCACCTTCGCTAGGAGTAGAGGCCAGGAGTGCAGGAGGAACATCAATGTTAGATTCTAGCTTTAAGACTGCAACGTCACTCGCTACGCGCCACTGCTCATGATTGTGAATTGGATTGCTCACGCTTAGTTGCAAATCAATACGTGCAACTGCATTAGCTCCGCAGTTGAGTTGCGCTGACTGGTCTTTAAGCTTGGTAAGACAGTGGTTGGCTGTGAGAGCAAGGTTTGGTCCGATCAAAACCGCACTGCAAATGAACTTCGCTTTGTTGTCGGTGATCGTATTAATCGCACACATACTTTTCGGAAGCATTTCTGCGGGGAGCTTCACTTCTGCAAGCTGAGTCGCAAACGGAGCATCGAGCGCAACTAATGAGTTAGGGTCAATAAGTTCATCGGTGCAAGCTACCACTTCGAGACGCTGATCAGTTTGTAGCAAGCCTGAAACCATCTTTTGTTCGCGGCCCTTTGAGGCCCGGCGCGCGTTGATCACAAGTGTAGAGAGCTCGGATCCGAATCGAATTTTATAACTATCTAAATTGACGTCGGGGTAGCGCGGGAGGCGAGATGCACTTGAGAGAAAGCTTGCTTCGACAATGCCGACTGGATTGACTAACTGAAGAGTTGCGGTGTGTGCCTGATCATTCGTGTGAGAAATCTCGACGATGATTTTCACGCTGGCCGCTGGATTAAAACAAGTGAAGCGGCGATCGACTTCATGAGGAAGGATTTCGTATCGGCGAACAGATCGGGGTTCAGGTTGTAGGTGGAGAGGTTGTGAGGTTGCTAAGGCAGACTCATCGACCGGGATTGCCGAGTAGTCAAAAGCGTAAGCAAGTGTCGCACAAGTTAGTGCCACTGTTAGAATTGCTAGGCGTTTGAGTCGAGAGTGCTTCATAAGAACCTGAAATCACTGCTATCTACGGGCCAGCGATTTTCATCGGAAACGAGGCTAAAAACCACGTGTTTTCAGTAGGTTGCATAAATTACTAAATGAAAAAAAGTAACCCGATTGGCGTAAAACGGAAGAAAAATTGAATTGTGCGCGTAGCTTAACACCGCCGAGAAGTAATCTCCCAAGTTTCTGGTTAAGTTAATTTCGTTCGAAATGGAGGAACACAAAATGCCAAATAGTCAGTCGCCAAACAGCCAATCTCAGTCACCGAATTCTTCAAAAAGCGCATCTGCTAGCAGCAAGCCGCAAACCCATAGCGCAAGCGGCAGCAGCCAATCGACTCAGTCAACATCAGCGTCTTCTTCACCATCTTCATCTACTGCTTCAAACAGCTCGATGAATTCAGGTAGCGGAAGCGGCGACATGATCGAGCAAACAATTGCTAAAGGTGTTACATCACTTTTGCAAACTCTTGAGCCGCAGCTTAATCGCATCGGCACACAGATCATCAATCGTGCAATGTCTCGCGGTCAGAACTTCGCTGACACGGGTGTTAAGCGCATGCAGGATCAGCCTTGGTACATGGTTGGTGGTGCATTAGCTTTAGTAGCAGTTGGTGTAGGCCTTTTGTTCGCATTCGATGCGGATTCAAGCCGACCTGATTTCTCGAAATCTAACGTTCAGTAATTCACAGATCGAATTGATAAAATGAAAAACGGCGTTCTCTTTCGAGAACGCCGTTCTTGTTTCTGCATCATTCAAATCAACTGGTCATTGTAACCAGCTGTGCTGATTAGTGCGGAAGACGATCGGCTACGCGACCAACTGCACGGTTTAGTGTGCCTGATACGCCGCCAACGCCAAGATCGTCTGCTACATCGCGAACTGAATCTTTTCCAGCTACAGCCCAATCATTTGCTGTAGTGTCTATTGGGTCTTTGCGAAGAAGCGGAAGCACTCTTCGAATCACATAAGGAGCTACGATAGCGATACCTGCTGTAATGAAGATGTTACGCCACATTGATCCACCGAAATAATTTCTGCTTGTCTCTAC
>JAYSYM010000080.1:0-2277 GCA_043727635.1 Bdellovibrionales bacterium
CACCCTGTCAGATAACCTTGTCAGAGGGGCGATCCGATGAACTGCTGCGAGAGCTCAGCGCACATACGATCGACCTAGTAATAACCAACTTTTTGCCAACCGGAACTGACTCGAAAGGCCTTTACCCGAAACTCTTGAGCAAGAAGAACGTCGCATTCTATGGCGCACCAAAATTCAAAGGCTTAAGAAAAGGTTTTCCAAAATCGATTTCGTCCGAACCAATGATTCTTCCAACTTACGATTCGCGCTTGAGACAGGACCTCGACCATTGGGCAAAGCTGAATAAGATTGAACTCAATATAATTACAGAGAGTCAGGATATTGCGGTTAAGAAGCTAATGGCTATCAACGAACTTGGCTTAATACCAACAGCAACTCATACGGTAACTGGCCAGATCTTACGTGGTGAGCTAGTTGAAATTGGCAAGCTACAGGGAGTTCATGAGGAACTCTTTTTAATTACAGCTCAACGAAAGATTGAGAATCCCATTGCTCGTAAGCTAATGGAAAACTTCGTTGTATAACAATAAGCGATGCTACTGATCTCATTTATCCATTTTATCAATTCTACTAATCTCCCTTAAGCTAATTGAAGCGCCAACAAGGAAGTTCGCGTGTGAGGACTCAATCTCGAGTCTTCAGCTTATCGGAGGAATCTATGATTCCAGACAAAAGATTAAGTCTTCAACCTCTCCTTGAATCATCAGAAGGTGTGCATCTCACGGGTTATCTTTCGAATCATAGCAATCAGAGCGATTTGAAACGACAACTAGGAGAGGTTATCCATACAGCTCACGAGTTTCTTAACCCCGTTATGTCACAAGACGAACGAACAAAGTTTCTTGAGCCACTAGAAGTCCTTAGGGACGACGCTCGAATACTCGACGAGATGGAAGGCAATATAGGGTTATTCAGAACGAAGGAGTTCTTTCGTATCGTAGATATTCCTGTCGACGTAGAGTCGGCTTGCGTGGTGGCGACGTCATTTCACGTAAAGCCCCTACTACGCTGGATGCAAGCTGATGAAGACTTCTTGTTGTTAGGCATAGAATGCGACGGCGCACACCTGTACCTAGGCAGCCGGAGTTCATTTGTGCGAATCGAAAGCGTTATTTTTCCTGAGGCTGTTAAGTCGATAGATTTCAGCGCCGACTATGAAAGCCTACGAAAGAAAAGGAATTACACTCTCAAGCTTCGCGGAACTTTTGCTGTTGTAAACGAGTGGCTCTCAGGACTAACGAGAGATACAAAACCACGGCTGTTCGTAGCCGGAGAAAGAAGTTTGACCGACCTATTTTACTTAGGACTCAGTTACGCAAACATCGATCGTACGGCAGTGTCCGCAGGTTTTAGTGACACTGTTTGCGTCGATGCCGCGCAAGTAATTCGCTCGCGCCTGAAAGTGGAGGCTAGTCAGAAGCTCGAAAACGCACTAACAGAATTCCGATTAGCTGAAGGAATGAATCTTGCCAAAAAAAATATTTTTGAAATTGCAAAAGCCGCAGTTCAAGGACGGGTTCGAAAATTGATTGTGGCAGAAGAAATTAAAATTTTCGGCAGGATAGATTTCAACTCTGGTGGACTGGCGATTCATCCATTTGCTCTCGACCACGAAGACGACGATATTCTCGACGACCTTGCGCAAGTAGTACTGGCACAAGGAGGTGAAGTAATCGTTACATCGAAAGACAACATTCCGAAAGGACATCCAATTTTAGCCATCTTCAATCAAAACGAAGCTTACCAAAGGAGTGCCGTGTGAAACAGAATCGTGAACCACGTGATTAAAGTGACATTTAAAAATCTCGAAAAGTCAGAACTCGCGCGCGAAGCGGCGACCGAAAGAGTTGAATACTTAGTAGAGAAATTTCCCGATTTAAAAGGCTCTCGAATTACCGTAACGCTTGAAATGCACAATTCGCCCCTCCAAGCAGGTCCCGATATGTTTACAGTTAAGTTTCAAGTCGCCAACGGTAGATATCGAGATGTAACGATCAAGAAGTCTGCAACGAATCTCTATACCGCGCTTGCAGATACTGTTGATCACATGCTTGAGAAACTTAACCGGACAGGCGATCGAACTCGCGTGAAAGAACGGTCCAATGCAAGACGCGAGAGCGCTAAAACGCTGTGATTAGCTTTCTCGCGAACGTCGACCTGATCGTGCTGTTCTTCTTTTTAGGAGCATTAGCCGCTTGGATTCGATCGGATCTAGAAATTCCCGAACAAGCTGTAAAGTTTCTTTCAGTATTTTTACTGTTAAGTCTTGGACTAAAG
>JAYSYM010000081.1:0-2276 GCA_043727635.1 Bdellovibrionales bacterium
CTTCTGCGTTGCCGAGGAATACCATTCCACCAGCTGAAGTTAAACCAAGTTTTAAAAGACTACGTCGATTCATTTCGACCTCCTTAAGAACAAGTTGTAGTTGGCAATGAACCATAAAAATAATGAATAAAAACGTATTCTATGATAAGTATTATTTATGATTAATCAGTCAGATCTTAAATACTTTGTCGAAGTCGCTAAAACCCAGCACGTATCGCGGGCTGCGGAGAGACTAGGGGTCACCCAGCCGGCGCTCACGTACTGTTTGAAAAGATTGGAAGCCACGACTGGATTAGCGCTTTTCGTACGGTCAAAGCGTGGTGTGACGTTAACTTCTGCTGGCGAGAAGCTTTTGTTACAAAGCCAGCAACTCATAGAGCAATGGGACCGAGTGATGGCGGCAGTGAAGGAAGATGCCACCGAAGTGTCTGGAAGAATAAGGCTCGGTTGTCACTCGGCTGTAGCACAATACACTCTGCCCGATCTGCTCCCGCAGTTACTTAAAGACAATCCAAAGCTTGAGTTCGAAATTCAACACGGACTTTCGCGTCACATGACCGAGTTAGTGATCAGTTCAAAGATTGATGTCGCATTCGCTGTTAATCCTGTTGCTCATCCCGATTTGATTATTAAAGAAATTTGTCGAGACGAAGTTAGTTTGTGGCGAGCGAAGGCTTGCATGAATCCTAATGTGCTGCTGGTTGAGCCGAGCCTTATGCAGACACAGGACATTTTGAGGAAAATGAAAAAACGCGGATTCGACTTCAAGCGAACAGTAGAGTCTTCAAGTCTTGAGGTGTTGGCGCAATTAGTTTCAGCGGGAGCAGGGTGTGCGATTCTGCCGGAGCGAGTGGTAAAGGCGATTGCGCACGAGAAAATCGAACGGGTGCGCGAGGCACCCGTATTTAACGATCGAACTTGTTTAGTTTATAAGAGAGAGTTCACGCTCAACCAACGTGGTAAAGCTTTCGTAAAAGCAGTTCTAGTGTTGAACCGTTAGGAAGCTTGCTTGATCGAGCTTTGGTAAAACATCGACACTTCTGAATACAGAGTCGAATTCGAACTTGAATGCGCCTAAGCTCATCAATGCCCATTCCGCTACGATCGTGCCTTTAACGTTTCCGTTATAGCGGCTCATCACTACCGGAGCGTTAAGCAGAATTCGTTCGAAAGCAACAGCGCGGCTTCCAAGGCAATCAGCATCCTGCAATTTTCCACCAATGCCAGCTTCAACGATTGCAGCTTCAGCAACAATGCTCTGACCAAATGCTTTTGGATCAGCAACGCCGCGAAGGTTCTGCGATGGCACCGTCCACATATCAACGTAACGGTTAACTAAACTGTTGTTGCCATGGCCGCCGCCTACATGTGACCCACCTGGATTGCAATAGTTGTTGTCAGATTGAACTACACTTCCCAACCCTAAGTTGATTGATTTAGTTGAAGTGATTTGCAGATTCCGCAATTCACTCGCGCCTAAGTAGTTGATTGCGCCGTAAGCGAAAACTGATCCAATCACGTGAATGCGACATCCCTTTTGGGTCTCAAGCTGTAAGTCTTTTAAATAGAGCGGGCCTTTAACAATTAAGTCGCCGTCGCACTTGAAGGTTCCGCTGTTTGAAAAGTAAGTTCCATTGTCCACTAAACCTGAGAGCTCTGCTGCTCCAGACTTAATAAACTTCATTCGCGAATTTCCGATTGCGAAAGCATTCTTGAGCTGCGCTTCTGTTGGAGCCGCAATATAGACGCGGCTAATTTCTCTGACTTCAACTGCATTGGTGCCCGCGTCTGCAGATGCTGCAAACTCTGATTTAACATAGTCGCCCAAGCGAGAGAGTCCGGTAGCTGTTGCGATTTCTTGCGGGAGGTTTGCAGCTGGAACGAAAACCTTTTTGTCGCTAGCCATCTTGATAGTGTGAAAAGTACTATCGTGATCACCATACGGAGAGCCGTTGTTAAAATTACTGCCACCCATATTTCGACCAAAGTAATACGTATCACCGAATCCAAAATCAGTAACCAAGTTAGCCGATAGATTCGCGTGACACTGAATGCAGCCTACTGCGCGAACTGCAAGTGCAGGCTCGAGCGATCGTAGGGCCTCTTTATTATTAAGAGGATCCGCGGGAATCGACTGAAAAGCTACTTGCGAGCAGTTTTGAAAACACATGAAGAGTGCGGTAACCAACAAGCCGTATTTTAATATTCGTGTATTCATGGGAGTAGTCATTTGCAACCATCAGACCGTTCGGCTGCGGACTAAAATCGAATTGAGT
>JAYSYM010000082.1:0-21329 GCA_043727635.1 Bdellovibrionales bacterium
AGTGTTCAACTACATGGATGAAATCCACATGATCATTACTGACCGGCGCCAACTGGTTCTAAATTAGTAATGCTCACTCTATGCCTCCCAAAATGAGACGAATTGAAACAACGCGCTCATAATAGCCATATTGATAGGGCCAAAGGTTGCGCTGGCGTTGATTAAACTTGCAGAATTGGTCACCTCTACTGGACCGAAGTCGACGTTCATTTAGCTGGCATTTACCTGTTCATTTAACCGCGTGATTTTCCGATAAAATCTCTATGAACAGAGATGAACTTCCAATGATGAAGCCAGTTAGTCTGGAGCAGCTTCTCAGGGAAGAGACTACTTACGTAGATCTCTATGTTCAGCTATCCGAAAAAAAGTTTGTGATGGTGGCAAAAGCCGGAACGCAAACTGCTTCGCTTGCACGGTATCGTGATCGCAAAGTTCAGTATCTTCATCTTCGATATGACGACCTCACTAAACTACTTCATCATTCGATGACGGTGGCAGGTGTGACCCTCAATCATCAAAATCTCTCGGATTCATCGAAGGTGGTTGCTCTCGAGCAGGCTTTGACTTCGGTTTACAGAAACTTTGATACGTTTGGTTTTAACGACCAGACAGTAGCGCATGCCAGAGTTGTCACAGAAGCGACGATGACGATGTGTTTAGCTCATAGCGAACTTCAAAAGCTTGTCGAGCAAATGTCGCATTTGCAGAACCCACTGCACCGACACTCGCTCTTGGTGAGCGCACTGTGTTCGCTGTTAGGTGTTGCGATGGGGTACACAGTTCCGGCAACGTTAGAAAAGTTGGCGCTTGGGGGATTTCTTCTCGACATTGGCAAAACTAAGCTACCAGAAGACATCATGAATAAGTCGCACGACAGACTTAACAAAGATGAGAACGATATTTATAAAAGTCATGTCGATCTTGGCGTTAGCATGTCGCAGCTAGTGCGCGATTTGCCTGGCGACGTAATTCTGATGATCAATGAGCATCACGAACACGCAGATGGATCAGGTTACCCTCGAAGAATTAAAGATTTGTTGATGAGTCCGTTAGGAAGAGTTGGTGTGGTGGCGAATGCGCTTGGCGAGCAAGTGCTTCGCCTTGGTGAGAAGCCTAGTGCGCACGATGTTGACGCCGTGGTGAACCACATGTGCACGCGTGCTTCGCACCTCTATAACCGCGATGTCCTCAAAGCTCTCAAGATTTTGGTTAATGAACGTAAAGTGCTCGCAGCAGCGGGCTAAGTGAGTTATCGAATGTCATGGCCGTACAAAATTTTTGATTCACTCCAAGATAGCGTCATCGTGATCGATGCCGAATTCGGCGTTCACTATGCGAACAACGCTGCATCTTTACTTCTCGACATCTCCGCAAAACGTTTCAAAGGTGGCAAGCCGCTCTCTCAGTTCCTTGAGTTTGTTCAGCCGCTACTTGCTGATGGAGAATCTCTTTCGCCTTCGGACCAGACTCCGTACAAAGAATTAGATTTTACTTCGCCTGCCGGAAAAACTGGATCAGTCCAAGTGACTGTGCAACCTCAGCCAGCGGCTGATGGGAGTGATGCGACACCTGATCGCTGGATCATGTACATGCGTGACGTCAGTCTTGAGCGTGTCCTAGCAGAAAAGTATCGTGGAGAGTTAGATCGCCGACAAGCGGTGATTGAAGAGCTCCGTATTGCGCAAGCGCAGTTAGAAGACTACTCAAAGAACTTAGAGAAAATGGTTGAGGCTCGTACAGCAGAATTGCGTGACGCCAATCAATTAATGACTGCGATCTTAAATAGTCTGGGCCAGGGGATTCTCGTTTTTGATAGAGAAGGAAATTGTCTCCCGTTCCAGTCAAAAGTTTGCAGCGAAGTTCTGGAAGCCGACTCGTCAGTCAGCAAAGTAAGTGATGTGCTTAAGTTGCAAGGGACGGAGAAAGAAAGTTTCACTCAGTGGCTTGATGCCTTGTTCTCTGACATGATCCCCTTTGAGGACATCTGCGGACTAGGGCCATCTCAGTTCACGCATAGCAAAGGAAAATTCATTGCCCTTAATTTCAATCCGATGCGCGATGGCCAAGGCAACTTAAAAGGTGTTGTTATGGTTGCTACTGATCGCACAGCTGAAGTGGAAGCAAAGAAAGAAGCTGAGCGTGAGCGTTCATATGCTCGAATGGTTGTGCAAACTGTAAAATATCGCTCGCAGTTTAAGTCTTTTATCGCTGACGCTGAAGATTTGATTCAAAATCTATTGAATGAATTTGTTATGCAAGCGAACAAAGTTGTGGCTGACGAGCGCTTTGAAGAAATTTCGCGTGATCTCCATACAGTAAAAGGCGGAGCTGCGACATTTGGTATGGCCGAGATCGCATCACTCGCTCACGAAGCCGAAACTTTGCTCGGAAAATTCCAAGTAGACGCGAGTAAAGACAAAGAACTTTCAGCTAGCGTTAAATCGTTAAGCGATGGTTTTAGAGGATTTCTAAAACAAAATTCTGATTTACTTGGGCACTCGAGCTTGAATCAAGGTCGAACAGTTGAGCTTCCGGTAATTGAATTGCAAAAGTGGTTTGCGAAAGCGGCACCTCTCCATCCGGAATTGGCTAACGACATTTACGAAGATGGAATTTGTGTTCCTCTCGGCGATGGACTTGCGCATTACTCATCAGTTGTTGCCGAAACAGCTTCCAGTCTCGGTAAAAAAGTGAAGCCATTAGTTGTCGATGACGGGGGCTTAAGAGTTGATCACGAGAGATACCAAGAGTTTTTGCCGACGTTAGTTCATGCCTTTAGAAACGCAGTTGATCATGCGATTGAGACCCCAGAAGAGCGTCTGGTAGCGGGAAAGCAGCCAGAGGGCAGAATTTCAATCGTCTGCCAAAAGATCGGTAAGAATTTGCATATAGTGATTCAGGATGACGGCCGTGGTATCGATCCTGATAAAATTCGTGACCGCTTACTAAGCTTAGGCAGAAATTTTTGCTCAATCTCAGAAAATGATGAAGAAGTGATTCAAGTTATCTTTGAGCCGAGTTTCACAAGCAAGTCTGAAGTCACTGAGTTCTCAGGACGTGGTGTAGGTTTAGCGGCTGTAAAAGAAGAAACCGAAAAGCTTGGCGGAAAGATTTGGGTTGAATCTGAGGTCGGCGTGGGATCAAAAATATTTATTGAAATTCCAAATGAGTCGCAAGTAAATCAATTCAAGCGGGCCGCATAAACAGGTTAGCCCGCGCCGCCGGCAACCTTCTGCCAAGTGCGAAGCAGTTTTTCTTCTAAAACTTTTTCTTCAATTGGCTTAACCATGTAATTGCTGACGCCATTTTGCACGGCTTCCATGACTCTTTCTTTTTCATTTTCAGTGGTGAGAAGAATGAAGGGAAGATTCTTCCACTCAGGCAGTGCGCGAACCATTTTCAGAAGTTCGATCCCGGTGACATTCGGCATGTTCCAATCGGATATTATGAGTTCGAAAGGGGCGCCTGAAGCTTTCGCAGAAACCATTGTTTGGTAAGCTTCGCGACCGTCGGCAGCCTCAGAGATTTGTTTGAAGCCTAAGCGACGTAAGTAGGCCTTCAGAAGGTCTCTTAAGCTTGATAAATCGTCGACGACTAAGATGCGAGTCTGTGGTGCGAACATGATGTTAATTCCGCCTACTTCGAGAATGGCTCAAGTATTAGGTTCTCGTAAAGCTCTACGTAGAATCTTACCGACGTTAGTCTTAGGTAGTTCAGCCCTGAACTCAACTAACTTAGGCATTTTGTATCCGGTTAGCTGCTTTCGAGCATGTTGAAGCAACTGCTCCGCAGTTAAAGTCGGATCTTTCTTTACGACGAAGATCTTTACTACTTCGCCTGAATGTTGATCTGGAATACCAACTGCGGCTACTTCGAGAACGCCTGGGTGAAGTGCGATCACGTCTTCAATTTCATTTGGGTAAACGTTAAAGCCTGAAACGAGAATCATATCTTTTTTGCGGTCGACAATTTTGAAGAAGCCTTGTGCATCAACTACAGCAATGTCGCCGGTCTTAAGCCAGCCGTCTGAAGTCATTACTTTCGCAGTTTCATCTGGTCGGTTCCAGTAGCCTTTCATGACTTGCGGACCACGAACGCAAAGTTCACCTGATTCACCAGGGGGAGAGATTTTTTCGTTGTCATCACGAAGTTGCACATCAGTCGATGGTAGTGGCAGGCCCACGGTGCCAACTTTGTCAGAACCGTCGATTGGATTACAGCAAACAACTGGAGATGCCTCGGTTAGACCGTAACCTTCGACAATTGTACTTTTAGTTTTTTCTTTCCAACGGTTTGCGACCGCCGTTTGAAGGGCCATTCCGCCAGCAACACTTACTTTAAGTGGCTTGAAATCAATTTTTTCGAAATCGGGATGATTCATCAAAGCGTTGAATAAGGTGTTAACGCCGGTTCCAACGGTGAACTTAGTATTGCGGAGTGTTTTGATAAATCCGGCGATATCTTTTGGATTGGTGATTAGAATATTGTGTCCGCCAATTTTAGTAATGGCGAGCCCATTCACTGTAAGGCAAAAGATGTGATACATCGGCAGCGCTGCGATCACGACTTCTTCGCCTTCTTTTAAAAGGGGAAGCATCCAGGAGCTAATTTGCTCCATGTTGGCAACGATGTTTCGGTGAGTTAGAACTGCTCCCTTAGAAACTCCGGTTGTCCCACCGGTGTACTGGAGAAACCCAATGTCATCTAAGTTTAAATTTACTTTTTTGAACTTCGACATTTGCCCTTTTCGAAGAGCGTCGTTGAACTTAATGGCTTTAGGTAAGTTAAACGCCGGCACCATTTTTTTCACGTGGCGCAAAACAGTGTTAACTAAAAGACCTTTTGGAAATCCAAGCTGATCGCCAACTTCAGTGACGATGACATGCTCGATGTCAGTTTGCTTAATCACTTTTTCGAGATTGCTTGCGAAGTTCGCAAGAATCACGATTGCTTTGCAGCCTGAGTCTTTGAACTGGAATTGCATTTCGCGCTCAGTGTAGAGCGGATTAGTGTTCACTATGACGAGGCCAGCTTTTAGTGCGCCAAGGAGTGCAATCGGGTACTGAAGTAGGTTAGGCATTTGAATCGCGATGCGATCACCTTTTTGAAGCTTAAGATCATTCTGAAGAAAAGCTGCGAAGTCGTTTGAGCGGTCCTGCCAATCGAGATAAGTGAGCGCAACGCCCATGTTACTAAACGCCGTATTCGTCGCAAATTTTCGACAAGAAGTTTCAAAGACATGAACGACCGATTGGTACTGTTCAATATTAATCACCGGAGGAGTTACTTTAGGGTAGCTCTTCAACCAAATCTGTTCCATGTGCAATCTCCTCTAAAAGGTCAATCCTAAGCCTGCAGTTCCGTAACCCATTCCGAAGTTAAGTGGTGAGAGGTCTTGGTCTCGCGGAGTAAATGCGAAACTCTTGTAACCAAAACCACCTTCACCAAAGAAACGTTTCGTCCAGAAAACGCGGCCTGAGAAGTTCAGGAACCATGTCTTACTCTGAGCAACGCCGCCTAAGCCCATCGGGTAGTAAATAAATTCTACGTCGACATACTTTGGATAACGGAAGAGCGGGTTGATGTTGAAAAGCTTATCTATGAAGCGGGGCATGGTGCGAGCCCAGAACGCGCCGATTCCAGCAAATTGGCCTTCGTAATCAACGATTGAAACAGTGCCATAGCTAAAAATAGGTCCGAAGAGCTCATCGCGGTTCCACAGGCCTGGATTAATGTTGTAGCGAAAGTCAGCGTTAACTGTGTTGAACGGCTTAAGTGCAATCGGAGTTTCAGCTTGCGTGTCTTCGTCAACCTGAGTGATTTCGATGGGAGTGAGGATGTTGAAGTATCGGAACGAGAATCCCCAGCGATGATAATCAAGTAAGTAACTATTCAAAAAAATCGTGTCAGGGAAGTAAGTGAACGATGCTTCGCCGACGACAGCGGTTTCTAGTTTTTCAGTCGACAAGCCAGTAAGTCGAAGAGCCGCCTGAAATGGGTAACCTCGATAAAGCTGATAGTTCGCAACCCATTCTTTCTCTTTTCCGTTTTCCATTTTGAAAAGCGAAATTTTTGATTTGTTGCGATCACCTTTTTTTGGAGCCGAGAATTTCCATTCAAATTCATTAGGCGAACTTTTGCGAACACTATTCTCTTTGCTCGATAACTTTGCCTGAGATGGAATTACCCCAAAGATTTTGGGAGTGCGAGCATATGTACCTGCGCCAGTGCGAGAGCTAATAAAAATTCGGTCAGTTTCGTCTGGCAAGTCCGTGAACTGCACAATGTAAGTAAACGGAATGTTAAAAGGGGCAATCACTCGAAGGAGCGGTGAGTGTTTTGGAATAGTCGTCTGCCAGATGATCTCTTCATCGTGACCGGTCGCTGACCAAAAGTGATCTGGTGGAACAGCTAGGTTTTTAACTTCGCCGAGTGGTTTCGCGCCCTGACCGGTGAAGACCAAAACTTCTTTTCCAGTTTTTTGGTCACCTTTCCAAACCACGTCCAGCATTCTCAAGTGCGGAATGCCGAGCGCAAACGCGAGTGTCGAGCCGTCAGAGAAGATCGCCTTGAACTGAACCGGCTTGGTATTAGGGAAGTTCGCAAGTCCACGTGGACCCAAATCTTCGCCGAAAACTTGAATTGAGGCTTTGTCTGGCCGAGCAGTCGGGCTCAGTTGAATTGTTTTATTGGGAAGTGTTGTGACCTGCACCAGCGGTGAACAGATGTCGAGCCATTCAGTTTCGCTGTTCTTTTTCGTGAAACAAGCCTGGGCTTCTGGATTATTTTTAAAAGTGTCGAAATCAGAAAATGTTTTTCGAGTTACGCCGAAGTTGGTTCCGATCAAGGGCTTTAACTTAGAGTTAGTCTTTAACTGATTACGCCAACTCACGACATCCGACGAATCTACTTTTTTCTCCCAGACAACTTTTCCGGCTACTCGAATTTGAATTTTACCGTCGTTACCAAGGTTGCTTGGCCAACCGAAGCCCAAGTTAAAAATATCATCGTTAGTATTAGCGATGAATTTAATCGTCTTTCCGTCGAACGCAATTCCGCCGAAACTCAATCGGTCGGCTTCTAGATCCCATTTTAACTGTGGGCTCGTTAGGAAAATGTTGTTGTCTTCGGGCGCAAACAAAAGAGGGCGGGTGTAGGTAGATGAATTTGGTTTAGCGTGCACTGCCTGCGCTACAAAAAAGGAAATCAAAATAGTTGCTGCGTAAATCCAGCTGCTGACTCGTGGTGTGCTCATTGAATGTTAATATTTTATTCGAGAAGTAGGGAAAGGTTGAGTGAAATCAGAGATTTCACTCGTCAGCAGACCTAGGTCGAGAGCTTCAAAAAATTACGTGAGCGCCACTTCTTTTGGAAGCTCATGTGCGTTGTAGTGACTTGCCATCACGCGGCCGTAGGCCCCAGTGTCTGCAATCGCAATGAAATCGCCTTCGTGAACTTCGGGAAGTTCAACTTTTTGAGCCAGAAAGTCAGCAGACTCGCAAATTGGTCCGACGATGTCGTAAGTTTTAGTTACAGACTTGGACCAAGTGAGAGGGAGCACGCGATGTTTTGCCTGGTAGAGTGCCGGGCGAAGCAGATGATTCATACCCGTATTCAAGATCGCAAACTTTTTAAACTGAGTGTCTTTGATGTACTGGACTTCGCCGATTAATAATCCCGACCGGGCCACGAGCGTTCGCCCCGGCTCGAGAATAATCTCAACTCCTAAGTCAGAGAGAAGTGAATCCACCATCGCAGCGTAATCGCTGAGAAGTTGGCGTTCGGCGCTTTCATCATCAGTTTGGTAGTTAATTCCGACGCCACCGCCAACATCGAATCGATCGAGCGCGAAGCCTTGCCTCTTTAAATCGAGAAACACCGCTTTTGTTTTTTCAATCGCCTCTTTGAGGCTTGTAAGTTCAAGTAGCTGGGAGCCGATGTGAAGAGTTAAACCGCGAAGATTAAGCGATTCAGGATTTGAGCGCAAAATTTCGACTAGCTCCGGTAGGAAGCCATCGTCCATTCCAAACTTATTCTCGCGAAAGCCCGTGGTAATGTAAGGGTGAGTCTGCGGATTCACATCGGGATTCATTCGAAACGCAACCGATGCTCGAAGCTTTAAGTCTTTTGCAATTTGCGCAATTCTTCTGAGTTCACTTGGGCTTTCGACATTGATTTGTTTAATGCCAGCCTTGAGCGCATAAGTGATCTCGTCTTTTGATTTCGCAACGCCAGAAAAAATAATTTGTTCGGCTTTGAAACCACTCTTGATAGCAATTTTTACTTCGCCAGCAGAAACAGTATCGATGAGTGCGCCAGCTTCACGAAGCGTGCGAAGGACATCGTGATGATCGTTAGCCTTCATCGCGTAGTGAATTGAAGGCTTAATTTTCTTAAAAGCTGAGCGAAGAAAATTCATGCGATCAGTGATGTGAGCCAAATTATAAACGTAAACCGGACCACCGGCTTCCTTAGCAATTTGCGCTAAGTTGTAAGTACCTTTGGTTCCCACAGCGGTGAGAGTGCCATTCTCGTAACGATAAGCCACTTAGCCTTCCATCTTTTCATGATCAAGGTCGAATTCGCGATGAAGGGACTGGGCAGCCTTGGCCAAATTAGTTTGGGTAATTACGGCACTGATTTTAATTTCAGAAGTGGTAACGAGATGAATTGGAATATTATCGTGTGCAAGTACTTCGAAGAATTTTGCAGCAACACCTGGGTGATTGCGCATTCCAACTCCAACAACCGAAATCTTTGCAAGGCCCTCAATCATCTCAACTTTAATTTCTGGCGAAAGAATTTCTTTTAAAACTGATTTTGTTAATGAGACATCTTCTTTCGTGACCGAAAATGCTAAGCGCTGCCCTTCAGGCGCTTCGCTCTGCGTGATGATGTCGACGACGACATTTCGCGAGGCGAGAGTTTGAAACAGTCTAGCTAGAAATGCCGGTCCGGCTGGTACTGGGAATAATTTGAAAACGACCGTCGATGCATCGTGAGTAACAGATGAGACTACCGCTTGTTCCATAACTTCTCCTTCAGGGACGATCCAAGTACCTTCACGTTTCTCGAATGCCGAGCGAACGTGAATGCGAACGCCATATTTAGCAGCCATTTCTACGCAACGAATATGCAAAACCTTCGAACCTAGCGAAGCCATCTCCATCATCTCTTCGAACGAAACTTTCGAGAGCTCGCCAGCTTTTGGAACTAAGCGAGGGTCAGCAGTGAAGACCGCTGGTACGTCGGTGTAAATTTCGCATTCGCGAGCGCCGATAGCTGCCGCCAATGCAACAGCCGTTGTGTCTGATCCGCCGCGACCGAGTGTGGTGATATTATCTTCTTCATCAACGCCTTGGAAGCCAGCAACGATCGGAACAATACCTTCGCCAACAAGTTTTAGAAGCTTGTCGCCGTTAATTTTTTGAATTCGAGCTTTTGAAAAAAGCGAATCAGTCTGAATTCCAAGTTGGAAGCCAAGGAGTGGCTGTGCCTTGACGCCGCGTTTGTTGAGCGCAATTGCAAGTAATGCAATTGATACTTGCTCGCCTGAAGCAATCAACATGTCGTAAGCAGGTCCGCGGTAATCTGGGTCAACTTGTTCAGCAAGGCCTACAAGTTTATTTGTCTCGCCCGACATGGCCGAAGCTACGACGATTGGCTTTTGGCCGGCGCGAATTTCTGATAGCAAACGCTCCGCTACGCTTTCGATTCTTTCGATCGATCCAACTGACGTACCACCATATTTTTTTACCAATATTTTGGCGTCGATTTTACTATCGTTCATGATCCAACTATCTGGTTTTTGTATCTTGCCACTAGTCTTGCAAGATCCTGACGTTCACGTTTAGGGACCTTCATTCCTTGCAGCACTTGAATGAAAACTCGAGTCATCTCTTTCCACTCATCTTTTGTGATCTTCAGGGGCGCGTGCACTGCTTTCACTGTTTTGTTTTCTGTCTGACCTTCGTATTTACACGGGCCGCCTGAGATTTGACAGAGCAAAGTCGCTAATTTTTTCTTATGGCTATCCTGATTTTTACTTAGAGCGCCTGCAACGATCGGATTACTCATGATCTTGTTGTTGAGGGCGACTTGTTTTACGAACTCATTTGCGAAGTTTTGGAGTACGACTTCTCCACCAATTCGGTCGTAGAGCGAAGAGCCTTCCGGAGCCGCAGCTTCAACAGCGGTTTCTTCCTTTTGTGGGTGCGAACAAGCTGTAAGGGTAAACGAGAGACTGAAAAGAAGCAGAAGACCGAACTCACTGATGCGTGGCATTTATGCAACTCCTGATAGCAACAATCGAGGCTCGCTTGGGAGCGGCGCAACGGTCAACTTGTTTCTGTGGCAGCTCTTCTTGCAGAAGCAAAAACTTGCGCCTACGCTCGGCAACTCACGAAATAAGGAGATTCTATGCGTTTGAACGTTGGTTTCGCCGCTCTGGCTACTATCGCTGTAATGGGTTGTTCGACGAACCCTCATAAGGCTGAAAAAATTGAGACTAAAATTGAAAAAAGTGAAGCTGTAGTTGGCAACGAAGCTGTCGGCGTAAGAGACGGCAACATGATCATTCAAAAGAAAGTTGTCTTGTCCGAAGAGCTTCGCCGCATTCAGTACGAAGTTTATGAACTCGAAGATCGAGTTTACGGTAATCGTAAATACGGATCGCGCGGACTTTATGGCTCGTTGAAAGACTGTCGCCTGGCGCTTACTGATAAAAAGCTAGGTGGCGACGGTAAATTGATGTGGACTGAGTCTTTAGAGCGCGTCACCGACAAAGAAGACGAATTTAAACTGGGCGTTGATGAAAACGATAAGCTAGTTGGAATTTCTGAAGAGTATTTGAAGGATCGTATCGATCGCTTCAGAAAATTCAAAGCAACTCTGCAAATGCGCGAAGATGAATACGAAGATAAGCTCGCGATCTGCCGAGCAGAATTAAAGAGTCGCGAATTTGAGATGAAGAAGTCAAAAGGTAAGCCCACGACAACCGAAGAGTAATCTAGTTGTCTAAACGTAGCTCGGTTCGCAAGACTTGCAGCCGAGCTGCAATTTCTGTTTCTGATGCACCCAAAACACCAAGGGCTTTTCTCGTTACTTCCATAGCGGCTTCGCTTTCGGCCACCACTACATCGGCGCCACGAAGTTCATCTCTATTAATTGATTCTCTAAAATACTGAGTGCGAACAATGATTGGTAGGTCACGTGCGACTTCGCGCGCAGCTTTAACTACTTGTGCTGCCATTCCTTGTCCTGAAACTGTGATGATCGCAAGACGAGCATTGTGCGCGCAGGCCTTGTGCCAAACTTCAGTTTGTCGAGCGTCGCCAAAGATTTTCGCCTCGGCCATGTGTTCAGCTTTCGATTTATTATCTGGATTTAAATCGATGACTACCGACTGAATCCCATGGCTGCGGGTAGCTTTAAGAACTGTTTTCGCTGCAACCCCGAAACCTGCGATAATTACATGGTCCTTCCAAATGCCTTTTAAGTCTTGGCCTGCGGGATCCGCGCTTACTCCGCTAAACTTTTTTAGTAAGAATTTAAATACAAACGGAGTCGCTGCAAGCGAGAGTAGCGAAGCCGATAAGAAGAGTTGTTTGTGCTGGCGCGTGATCAGGTTGTAGCGAAGGCCATGTTCTAGAAGGACAAACGAGAACTCTCCGGTTTGAAAAAGCATACCAGCTGAAAGCCAAGAAATTCCATTCGGATACTTTTGCACTCTCATGACAGCGTAGACAATTGCAATTTTTAAAACGCTAACCGCGATAAATACTCCGAAGATTAGCGGGAGATGTGAGACGAAGTAATCGAGGTCGAGCATCATTCCGAGTGCGGTGAAGAAGAAGCCTAAAAATAAATCGCGAGCGACTGCGAAATCGTTCGATGCCTGGGTTCCGTACTGAGATTCGGCGACAATCACTCCAGCAAAAAAGGCTCCGAGAGATGAGGATGCGCCAACCAGGTCAAATAATACAGCTAGGCCGAAACACAAAAACGCGAGAGCGAAGATGAGGAGCTCACGACTTTTGGTTCGCGCTACTCGCGTCAGAGCGAGCGGGAGAATCCATCTCGCAAGTACAATCATGCCTACAATGAGAACCATCGCTTTACCGATGAACTTGAGAGTATCAACCTCATCGACATTTGCTTCGATTCGGCCTGCTAAGAGTGGAACTAAAAGTAACATTGGAACGACAAAGAGATCTTGAGTGAGCAGTACGCTGAGCGTAGAGGCTCCGTGCGGAGATTCGATATCTCGATGTTCTTCAAGAAGTTTGATAATAACGGCGGTCGAGCTAAGAGAAAATAAGAATCCCCAAAAGAAAGCTCGAGGCCATCGTTGATCGAAGCCGAATCTTGCGACAAGTGCGATCACGACGACAGTCAACAATACTTGCGGGACGCCTAATCTCAAAAGTTTTTTGGCCCACTCACGCAGTCGCTTGGCTGAGAATTCGAGACCAAGCGTAAACATGAGCAGAACGCCGGCGATTTCTGTAAGGAGGGTCGGGTTCGCCTCGAGCTTAATGATGCCTAGTCCAGTTGGACCGATGACTGCTCCGGCCACTAGGAAGCCAACAATCACCGGAAGTTTTAGCATATGGAAGATCGTTGCAGTGAAAGCTGCAGAGCCAAGAAGGACCATCAAATCGAAAAAGACATTATTTCCGTGCATCGGCTCTTATTTAACCAGCAGAGCAAGAAGATGAGAAGGCATTTGCGTGAGTTTCGATTCACCTATACGATTTTCACATGGAGTTAATAGGTGAATAGACTAGACGGTGAGCTCAGGCAGCGAGCTGCGCGCTATAAAGGCGCAACTGCCGGCGATATATTGTCGAAAAATGAACTTCGCGAATTCTCTCGCATGCTCAGTCCCGAAATTGCTTCGATGGTGTTCTATCAATCAGTGCTTGAGTCTAAGTTTGATAGCGAGTTCATCTCTTTAGTAAACACCACAAAGATTACTGATGCTGATAAGGAGTTCAATCGCAAAACTGAAGTTGCCTTCGTGCCGAGTTCGTTTTCGAATTCGGGTTTGAAGTGGGGGAGCGACGGCGAAAGAATTTTAGATGGCTGTCGCGTCTTAGGATTTAGAACCGAGATCATTGACACAATTCCTACTCGAACCTTGAGCGAGAACGCCGTAATAATTAGCGAGTATCTTCGCGAGTGCACAGCGCAATCAATTATTCTAGTTTCTCGCAACCGCGGCTCTGCAGAAGTTCGTATGTTGATTCAACAGCGTGGCCCCGAAGCGCTCGAGTTTAACAAACTGACAGGTTGGATTTCGATCACAGGTTTGATGAATGGCAGCCGCTTATTAGAAAAAGTCGTGAAAGGTCAGTCCGAAACTTTCCGAGAAAAAATTGTTAATAAAATTTACGGCTATAAGTCTCGGCTCAGCGGAGAAAGTCGCATCGCTTGCGATCAAGCATCGCCAGGCTACGGAGTTTGGGAGCAAGATCTGAAGCTACCGGCAGCTACGCAGCTCGTTCAGTTGTTAGGAGTGTCGCGCCCGCGGCATTTAGCTTCACTCAAAAAGATGCTGTCGACTTCGTTGCAAAAGACCGTTGGTCCGAATGATGGTGTACTGATGCTTGAGGAATCGTGGGTGCGCCACGGATTACGTTATCCGCTTTGGGGTCTTCATTCTGGGTCTGATTATTTGGCTTATAAGAATGTTTTGGATCGCATTTTGCTTTCGCTAATACAGAGCCAGAAATTTTCTTTGCAGCCTTAAATTGTTACCACTTTAAAACATAAGCGAATATCAGCGGCGCTACAATCGTAGCATCTGATTCAATCACAAATCGCGGAGTTTCAACTCCAAGTTTACCCCAAGTGATTTTCTCGTTTGGAATTGCGCCTGAGTATGAACCGTAGCTAGTTGTTGAATCAGAGATCTGACAGAAGTAGCCCCAGAGAGGAACTTCGGTGCGCTCAAGATCTTGGTGAAGCATCGGAACAACGCAAATCGGGAAGTCACCGGCGATACCGCCACCAACTTGGAAAAATCCAACGCTCGATTTTTTAGTAATCTCCGTGTACCAAGCCGCAAGTTCCATCATGTACTGGATGCCGGTGCGAACCGTGTGTACGTTCTTAATTGTTCCTTCAATCACATGTCCTGTGAAAATGTTTCCGGTTGTTGAGTCTTCCCAACCAGGAACAAACATCGGCAGATTCTTTTCAGCAGCAGCTACGAGCCAGCTATTTTTTGGATCGATCTGGTAATACTGCTTGAGCTCGCCAGAGTTGATGATGTTGTAAAGGAACTGGTGAGGGAACTGCGCTTCGCCCGAATTATCAGCAGCCTTCCAGTGGTTGAGAATCGACTTCTCGATTCGGCGAATAGCTTCCTCTTCCGGGATGCAAGTATCGGTAACGCGATTTAAGTGGCGCTCAAGGAGCTTCTGCTCATCTTCTGGCGTGAGATCGCGATAATTGGGAATACGAACGTAATGATCGTGGGCCACGAGGTTATAAATGTCTTCTTCGAGGTTCGCACCCGTGCAGCAGATCGCATGAATTTTATCCTGACGGATCATTTCTGCGAGGGAAAGTCCAAGTTCAGCTGAGCTCATTGCTCCAGCCAAAGTTACGAACATCTTTCCACCAGAACTTAGGTGAGTTTCGTATCCAATCGCTGCGTCTTTCAAGGCTGCTGCGTTGAAATGGCGATAGTGATGGGTGATAAACTCTCTTACGTTCATCTGGGAACCTCCGGTTTTTTGAAGTCCGCACATAGTATGGGCAAGAGATGAATTTTCGCAACAAATTCCTGTTGAAAATTCGGGTGGATGGCTTACAACCTTCGCATGATTAAAGCGAAGCATTCTCCGTTGTTCGTCGCGAAGGAACTATTCGAAACGCGCTTTAGTGGCGCTGACGTGGCCTTCATGGCAGGTAGCGTGGTTCGCGGTGAAGCTTCGACGTATTCTGATCTTGATCTGATCGTCATTTATCCAAAAGTCGACTTTGCTTCGCGCGAATCATTCACACACCTTGATTGGCCAGTTGAAGTGTTCGTACATGATCCTCAAACGATTAAATATTTCCATAATCGCGTCGACGCACTCGAAGGCAAAGCTTCATTGTATGAGATGATTTACGAAGGACTCGAAATTCCGGGTCCGTCTCCAATTTCAGATACATTGAAGGAGCAAGCGGCTCGCGCGTTAGCTGAAGGCCCTCGCGCACTAACTCCAACTGAACTTGAAGATCGTCGTTATCTCATCAGCTTCTTGCTTGATGACATTCGCGAGCCGAAATCTCGCGAGGAGATGTTTGCAACAAGCGCGATATTATACACCGAAGTTGCTGATTTCTATTTACGTAGCCGCCGTCATTGGTCAGCTTCAGGCAAAAGTTTGATTCGCCGGCTGAAAAAAGCTGACCCAGCATTTGCGCGCAAGTTTTTCGATGCGTTCGACCAACTTCACTCACAAACTCAACCCGCAAAATTGATTGAGCTTATTACTGAAGTGTTAGGTGAGCACGGTGGGTTCTTGTTTGACGGATACACGCGCAAAGCTGATCCAGCCTGGCGCTCTTAGTTCGAGCTTGGGTCGCGCTGGCGATTGAGCGGGTCGGCGTAGATTTCAAAACCGCTGAAGCCAACAGTTGCGAGCTTCACTCCGTAAGTTCTTCGTGAAAACGGAAGATGCCCGAATGGGAAGGGTACTGGTAGGCGGTCGTACGATGTGCCTGCCTTCATTAATCGAGTCACATATTTTAATCGACACTGCGACTTAGATGTTTTGACGAGTTCTTCGTGACGCTCATAAGCCTTAACGAAACTCGGCTCAGGCCAGATTCGTGGTTGAAGCATTGGCTTTAACAACCAATCGTGCGGAACAGTCGAATTAAGTGCTGCACACAAACCAGTTGGTTTGATTTCACCAAATACTTTTTTGAAAGTCGAATCTTGCGTGAGAATGCGAGCGTAACCTGCAGTAGCTGGCCATGCTCGGGTAGCCTGAGAAAGGATTGCTGCTGTGAGTGGCTGCCACTCAGTCTCTTTCATCAGTTTATGTTTTACGTAGTACGCAAAAGCAACGCGCTCAAAATCAAGTAGGCGTAGGCCCGTCATTTCAAGATTCAAATTTTCGGTTGAGAGGAAGAGAGTCGCAACGTGACGCACATCTTTGAGCGCCTGCAAAGTTTCTTTATTGTCGACCGCTTTCATTAAATAAAGCTGTGAAAGAACAACTAGGTTGGTGACATCTGGGATTGGAATTTCGATTCCGTTTAGGTATGGCTCGGTTGCGCCAACTTTCTCGATCGGAGAATTGACTTCAACATCCCAGTGATCGAAATCGCGAAGTTTTGCGAAGATACTGAAGTCGAAAGTTTCGTGATTAAACCAGCTATTGTGGCCAACCCAATCTTTACCGTAGCGCATGAGTGCATCTTTGAAGCGGTACTTTACTTCAACGGGTTCGCCAGTAACGGGAACTTCATCGTCGCCATTAAAGCCGGGGTTCCACGGAAATCTTATATTCAGGTAGGGGCCAGCATCTTTAGTGCGAAGAGATTGCTGAGTGAAAAGTGGAACAGTGGTGAGATCGCTTTGATCTTTTAAAAAGTCTTCGAGAAATTCGCGTTGCATTTGTTGAAGGCGAGCAACTGAAGGTGCCACGTCAGTACGATTGAGAATTTCAAATCCGGCAATAAGGATTGAACCCAAGAAGACGAAGCAACAGAGTGTGATGTTAGCTATCCTTACCATCTCTTAACTTTTCGGTCTCGTTTTGAAATAATAGAGGCCAAATACGCAACTGATGCACATTGTCTCGTGACTACTAGCCTCGCGACAGAAGACTTTTCTGAGTGAGTTGTTTAACGAACGAAAGACGAGTGTTACCCTAGATCAATGTCGGGGTATTTTCGCTTTCCTACTATAGCAAACGACCAGATAGTTTTTGTCTCAGAAGACGATCTCTGGGCTGTTTCAGCTGGTGGCGGATTAGCTCAGCGACTGACGTCAGGGTTGGGTCGAGCCGATACTCCATCGCTTTCGCCCGACGGAAAGTATTTGGCGTACGCCAGTACCGAAGAAGGTCAATCTGAAATTTACTTTATGCCGCCGCTTGGCGGTGAGCCGAAGCGCGCTACGTATCTTGGAGCGAATTCGATTTGTCTTGGGTGGTCGCCCGACAACGAATTAATTATTGCAAGTGATTACGGGCAACCGTTCTCGCGAATTTTTTGGCTTCATCAAATTAATCCCGCAAGCTGTGAACCTCGAAAGCTTTGTCTCGGCCCAGCACTGCATTTAAGCTATGGGCCAAATGGTGAAAGAGTTCTCGCGCGAAATTCCAGCACTCGCGCCGGTGCTGAGCTTGCTTATTGGAAACGCTATCGCGGCGGGACTGCCGGCGAAATTTGGATTGATGCAGGCGAAGGACACTTTGAGAAGGTCCTGAGCGTAAACGGAAATTCGGCTCGGCCTTTTTGGATTGGCGAGCGCATCTATTTTATTTCTGACCATGAAGATTTTGGAAATATCTATTCGATCAACTCAGGCGGTAAAGATTTAAAGCGGCATACCAAGCATGACGACTTCTACGTGCGCGGATTAAATTCGGATGGCAAGCGCCTGGTGTATCAGTCGGGTGGCGACCTCTACGTGTTAGATCCTGCAACTGATGAGTCATCGAAAGTAGCAATTGATTATCGATCACCGCAGACCCAAGTGAATCGAAAATTCGTTTCGGCCTACCAGCATCTCGAAGATTACGAACTTCATCCTAAAAACGAGCAGCTGGTAATTTCGTCTCGCGGAAAAGTTTTTAGCTTTGATGCGTGGAAAGGTGCCGTACACCAACATGGCGAAGACGGTGCGATGAGATATCGCCTTGGTCGTTTTATGCGCGATGGTAAAAGAGTGGTAGTCGTAAGTGATGCCGGCGGCGAGGAAGCATTTGAAATTCATCACGTCGAGAACCGCCAGAAGTTCATTCGACTCGCAACTGAAGGCGTAGGGCGAGTCATTGAGTTAAAGGTGTCGCCGGTCAGCGACGAGGCTTTAGTGACGAATCACCGGAATGAATTAATTTGGGTAGACTTAGAGAGCGGTGAAACTAAAATTCTCGACCGAAGTTACTACACACGCATTTATGGTTTTAACTGGTCGCCTGATGGAAAATATGTTGCTTACAGTTGTTCGGAAAACCAGCGTCTATGCGCCATTCGAATGTGTGAAATAGCAACTGGTCACATAGAGCGCGTTACTCGGCCAGTCCTTCAAGACGTTGCGCCGTTCTTTGATCCGCTGGGAGATTTCCTCTATTTCATTTCTTATCGTGAATTTGATCCGGTCTACGACAACTTACATTTTGATTTGAGTTTTCCGAGAGGTTCTCGGCCTTACATTTTGAATCTTCGCAAAGATACTATTCTTCCATTTTCGCCCGACTACACCAATCGCACGCTTCCGAAAGAAGGTACGGTTGTTGAGCTGAAAATTGACTTTGAAGGAATCGAAGATCGCATCGCGCCGGTGCCGGTGCCGGATGGTCGTTACGGTCAGATTGCTGCTAGTGCGGATAAAATCTTCTTCACAAAATTTGCAATTGAGGGAAGTCTTCGCGGTTCGGGCTCGTCGAAGCCAGCCGCACGAGCCTTCCTTGAGTACTACGATATCGCAGAAGAAAAAGTTGAAGCCATCACCGGCGGAGTTTCTAGTTTCAGACTTTCTCAGGACGGAAAGAATCTTATCTATCGCGCCGGAAACGATTTGCGGTTAATTCGTGCCGGTGAAAAGCCAAGCGATAAGTACGGATCAGACTACGGCAAAAAAACTGGCTGGGTCGACAGCAACCGCGCACAAATTGCAATTCGCCCGAGAGAAGAATGGCGTCAGATGTATCGTGAAGCCTGGAGATTACAGCGTGATCAATTCTGGAGTGAAGACATGTCGAAGGTAGATTGGCAGCAAGTCTATGATCGTTACCTTCCACTCCTTGACCGCGTCGCAAGTCGAAGTGAACTTTCTGATTTACTGTGGGAAGTGCAGGGTGAACTCGGAACTTCACACGCTTACGAATTTGGCGGCGATTATCGTAGTCGACCTTCTTACAACTTGGGTTTTTTGGGCGCAGACTGGGATTGGGATGAAAAAACTCGCTCTTATATTTTAACCGACGTAGTAAAGGGTGATCTTTGGGATCCGCACTGTTCATCACCTCTCGCGAGAGCGGGCGTTGAGCTAAGAAAAGGTGATCGATTAATTTCTATTGATGGCCAGACACTCACTCGTGAGTGTCGCCCTGAACACGCATTGGTTCACAAGTCGGGAACCTATGTATCACTCGCCTTTATTCGCAAAGGTTCGCGTAAAGTTGAAACAAGGTCAGTCCGCACTCTTCGCTCAGAGATCGATGCTCGATATCGAGAATGGGTTGAGCGCAATCGCCGGATTGTACACGAAAATTCGCGCGGCCGAGTAGGCTACGTGCATATTCCAGATATGGGTGCGTACGGCTACGCAGAATTCCATCGAAGCTATCTTCAAGAGCTCGATCGCGAGGGCTTGATCATCGATGTTCGGTATAACGGTGGCGGTCATGTCTCCCAACTTATTCTCGAAAAATTATCTCGTCGTCGAATCGGTTTTTGTAAAACTCGTTGGTTCGGCGTCCAACCTTACCCAACCGAAGCACCAGCTGGTCCAATGGTTGCGATTACTAACGAATTTGCCGGTAGCGACGGCGATATTTTTTCGCACTCGTTTAAGCTTTTAAAATTAGGGCCGCTAATCGGCAAGCGCACTTGGGGTGGGGTGATCGGAGTTAATCCATCGCATGCACTTTCAGATGGAAGTGTGACCACTCAACCAGAGTACTCGTTTTGGTTCGAAGATGTTGGTGGTGCAGTCGAAAACTACGGCACTGAGCCGGATGTAGTGGTGGAGTATCCGCCAGACGCCTACCGAAATGGTCGAGATCCTCAGCTTTTGCGCGGCATAGAGATGGTCCAAAGCCTAATCTATAAGGCTCCAACGGCTATTAGCCGTCCAATCGATCTTTCGTTGCCTGATTTAACTATAGAGTGATAGTGTCGGCACATATGAAAAACATCCGTTATTTTGCTTTGGCAGCTCTGATTTTGGGTGCAATTGGTTTACGGCTTGCGCCGCTCCCACCGAACTTTTCTCCGATTACAGCAGTAGCGCTTTTTGCTGGTGCGATGTTTATACAGAATCGCTGGATCGGTATGATCGTAGCACTCGTGAGTTTGGTGATTAGTGATATCTTCATCGGATTTCACGCAACTCAACCTTTCGTTTATGCATCTTACGCTTTGATCGCTCTACTTGGTCGCGGTTTGCTGAACAACGAACAAGGTGAACGATCACAAGAGCGTTTTCAGTGGTCAGCGGTAGGCCTTTCGTCGTTAGCCGCTTCTGCAGTTTTCTTTTTAGTTTCTAATTTCGGAGTTTGGGTTGAAGGCGCACTTTACTCACGCACGGGCTCGGGCTTAGTGGCTTGCTATGTAGCCGCAGTTCCATTCTTTTGGAACACATTGGTTAGCGACTTAGTATTTACATTTAGTTTATTTGGAGCATGGGCACTAGTCGTGAAGACGGTTCCTCAGTTAAGAGTCGTCAGTGGCAGATAAAACCGATCAGTGGCCAGACAACGTTCCGGGCAAATACTTTGTCGACAAGACATGTATTGCTTGCGATGCGTGCTGTATCGCTGCTCCCGATAATTTCAAAATGCACGAAGAAGATGGTCACGCCTTCTTATCAAAGCAACCTTTGTCGCCTCAAGAAGACGACGCTTGCAAAGAAGCAATGGAAGGTTGTCCTGTCGAAGCTATCGGCGCCGACGGCGCTAAGTAATTAGAACGTCGTAATTAGAACGTCATTCTTTCCCAGTGCTGAACATACTTGGTCGGATTCACCAAATCGGCTCGACGACGAAAAGCTCCGGCGCTTGGCCCTTTAACGGTCAATACTCCTTGCTTTGTACCCTTGTAGATTTCTAAGTGCAGCATTGGCGGAGCGACTTTTCTTCGTCCCTCAAGAGTCTGTCCTACTTTTGCGATCACTTGACCAGTTCGCACTCTCGCATTTTTTTCGATTCCACGAACTAAGCGACCTGGAGCAATTTCTCCGTATCGAACTACGAATCCACCGGGATGTATGATCGCAAATTCTTTAGTGTTCATATAAAAGTCTATTGGCGAATAGGCGACTTTGCCCGGAGCGACTGCGAGAATGTTGCTATGAACTGCAGTGTAAAGATCAGTAGCCGCGTGTTTGCGGTGACCGTCGCTTCGACGAGCCCCAAAATTAGCTGGGTGAG
>JAYSYM010000083.1:0-2264 GCA_043727635.1 Bdellovibrionales bacterium
TTTGTGACTGGATTTGTTGGCGCCGGAGGAGGTTTCATCATCCTCCCGATGCTAGCGAATGTTTTAAAACTTCCGATGCGACTTGCTATCGGCACTTCGCTCTTCATTATTGCGATCAACTCCCTCTTCGGATTCGCTATAAGTGCTTTTCGAAGTTCTACTTTTGTAGATTGGACTTTACAGCTGACAATCTTAACCATTGCGCTAGTTGGGGCCTTTATTGGCGCGAGGGTCTCTGGGCAAGTCGATGAGCAAAAACTTAAACGCGGCTTTGGATTTTTCGTTTTGATTGTCGGCTTGGCAATAATCGCGGAGAGACTAGTTCGAGGCGCTTAATGCAGCTTCGATAGCTTCACGAAGCGGCTTATCCCCTAGTTCACGGATCATCTGCCCATTTACATAAAATGTTGGAGTTCCTCGGACGCCTACGCGCATTCCATCTGCTTCATCGATTTTAATTTTCTCAATGTGCTTTTTAAGCACCGTTTCTCTTTCGAGACTCTCTTTTGAGATACCGAGTGGAGCTAAGAGAATGGGAATCAGCTCCGACCGTGGATTATGGTGATCGCCCCACTCAGGCTGCTTCTCAAAAAGAACGTCGAGAGCTTCTTCGAACTTCCCCTGTTCACGCGCCTCTTCAAGTACTGAAGCAGCGTACATCGACCCTTCGTGGTAAGGCATATAGCGCAAAACAAAATGCACACGATCTTTGTAGTCACTTACGATCTTTTTGAACGCTGGGTGGATGGCACGACACGATTCACATTCGGGATCAAACCACTCAACTACTGTAACTCGTCCCATCGTATTTCCAAACGTGGGGCTGTGAGATCGCACGAAACTTTCTGATGTGGACGGAACCGGCGCAGCAGGCTGCTCCGGTTTTGGAGCGAATAGTTTGAATGCGAAAAATCCAATAACCGCAGCCGCAATTACCGCGAGAACAAAACCTTTATTTTTCATAGACGTTGAACCCTTCGAGAATCAAAGAAGATTAGTAAAATTGAAATAGCAAAACCAAGTAGCGATAAGAGTGGAATAGTAATGAAGCCGAACAACTCCAGTTGCTTTGCCGAACAAGACACGCCTGCAGTACAAGGAGTTAGTTCGGGCGCGATCACTCCGAAGTAGAGAAGATTGTGATAAGCAGCGATCACAAGACCAAATACACTAAGCGGCAACGCGTACTTCTTGTAGCTGCGATCATCACTCCAAATTGCGGCACCAAAAATTATCACCAGAGGATAAAGACAAATTCTTTGATACCAACACAAGGTGCACGGTGGGAACTTAAGTACTTCACTAAAATAAAGACTCCCCATTGTGCCGAGCACTGCTATGAGAAAATTCAACTTAAGTGCGATATCGCTTCTTTGCTTGATCATTTTTATAAACCCAAATAGTGAAAACCAATGCTCCGATGACTACTGACAACACTGACCCAATAATTAATATTTTAAAACTTTCAGTCGATGGCAATAGCGCACCAGCTCCATATAAAACTAAGGTAGCTATGCCAGTCAACGCTGTTGCGAAACCATTCACCTCGCCTCGCACTTTCGGGTCAATGCCCGTCTGACGAATTTGCATCTCTCCCAAGCTAAAGCCGTACAGTCCAACGCGAGATAATAGAATCAGAATCAAAAATCCAACTTGGCCAACTACTCCACCAAAAACAAAGAACCCAAGTGCTAGCAGTAGCGAAACTGTTTGAGCAACGATAAAGCTCCACGTCCCCCGAATCAGTCCCACTCTCTTAATTACCACAGGAAAAATTAATGTAGCAAGAAGCCCGAAAATAGCTCCTGCTCCTCTAAATGACCCAATCGCCCACTCCTCTAGCTTCCAGCCGTCTTTCAAATAGCCAGTTAGCAACACTCCGTGCGGACTTAGCACCGAGAGCCAAAGAAATGCATACGCAACTGAAGCTAAAGCGATGGGTTCACGCATGAACGCAGACCAGCCTCCGCTCAACTTTTGCAAGATCGATTTTTTTGTCTGCTCTGGTGCCGCAACCTTTTTTTCGACAAGATCGGGACGCTCTCTAAAGATGGATCGTAAAAGAGCTAATTCGGGGAGAAACGACAACACATTCCAAGTTGCGATTATATAAAAGCCTAGAAGCAGCGGCTCATTCAACAGCAAAAGTAGGCCGGCGATTACTGGAGAAGTAACCTCAGTAAAGAGGTCAACTTGCCTTAGACGACTGTTGAAACTACCTAGTTGATCAGCGCTTAAGCTAGTTGGCACTAGGTCATTTGCAA
>JAYSYM010000084.1:0-6999 GCA_043727635.1 Bdellovibrionales bacterium
AGAATGAGGCAGAGCGCTCGGCTCACGCTCACAGTCGACTTTTTTGTTAGGCCTGATGCCGATGTCGATACGGTTGCTGGTGTGGAGTGTGAATTGAGCATATGACAGCCTCCTCGAAATTGACTGTGGTGTAGGTCTATGAAGTGCGCGTTCGATGAGAATTTCGGACTTTTTAAAATTTAAAACTAAAGAGTAAAGTGAGCTTCTCTGATTGTGTTTTTGAGCGCGCGAACTTTGCGACATAAGTACTAACGAAGTATTAAGTGCGCGCGCCTGTGTTTTTAATTTTTGTAACTGATGCTCACGTAAATTTACCTCACCTAGATCACAGCCAATTAAATCAAAAATCGAAGAAGACATTAACTCTTGAATGAGCCACAAAACTTTTTCGCCCTCTACTGGAGACTCAACAACTAACAATTTGGTTAAATCGATATTCTTTTGTTTGAGTGGCACAGGAAAAAGTTGTGCATCACCACTCACCCAAGCCACCCATTTGCCTTGAGAAATTACGTTCATTGCAGCTTCAATCCATGCTGAGGTTGCACCTTGGCCAAGTTTTCCAGTGAAAAGGCTTAAAGCACCTTTAGGAATTCCATTCCAAATTAAGTAATCATCGATCTGCGAAATACCAGTCGGCCACCCTTGAGGCGCGCGAACCTTATCTTGATCGACAAATGCAGTTGGCATTTCTGCTGCCAAGGCATCTTTTACTTGTTGCGCCCGATTTTTCACGTAGTAATCCCTTTACTGCAAATCTCTTGCAGACACGTAGTCTTTGCTAAAATTTAGAAAACGGCTTTAGAACTGCCGGATCAGACTGACAACAACGCCGCGAATTTGTACTTCGCTTGGGTGATACCAAAGAGATTCCATAGATGAGTTAGCTGGGCGCAATTCAATCATCTTGTTACCACCGAGTGCATGAACGTTAGAGTCAGATTGTTTATCTTTAGTTTGCATGTAGAAGCGCTTTACTGTCGCTTCGTTTTCTACAACTGCAACGATGATCTCACCATTGCGAGCTGACTTTTGCTCTTGAACGAGAATGATATCGCCATCCAAGATTCCATCTTCGATCATTGATTGACCTTGAACGCGAAGAGCAAATGTTTGTTCAGCTTTTTTCACCATTGAAATTGGCACATCGATAAACTCATCGTGTTCGAAAGCTTCAAGAGGCTGGCCAGCAGCAACTCTTCCTAAAAGAGGTAAAGAGATTGCTTCTGGACGAAGTTCGACTGGAGTCGGAGAAGTTTCACGCTGCATATCTACCAAAGCTTCTTGCATCGCTGATGATGGATGAAGAAGAGTGATCGCGCGCTTTTGATTGCCCCAAGGAAGTTTAATGTAGTTCTTTGCTTCGAGTTGCTTCAGGTAACGTTGAACAGAATTGTAAGAAGCGAATCCGAAGTGACCGCAAATCTCTTGGTAGGTTGGAGAGATGCCATGTTCAAGTAAGTATGACTCCAAGAACTGAAGAACGTTTTTCTCTTTGAGAGTAAGTGGCTTTGCTTCTGTTTCGTTCTTCGGTGTCATGCTCGCTCCGTCTTGATCATCCTCACTTGAGGAGGGGACCTACACCCTACCGGCAGCGGGTGAGCCAGCAGGGTGTAAGTAATATGTAAGTTATAGTGTAAGTAGTGTGTAAGTCAATAGGGTAAAATTCGAAACTGGACGGCCAGATTAGAAACCCAAAAATATCGCTAACTTAGACACTTAACTTTTGCAAGACTCTGATTTCTACTCGATTGAGGATCATCAAAGTGGCTAGAAATTTAGCCCCAAAAAGAGGAGTTATCGATGGAAGCACAAATTCAGATAGTAGGCTGGTTAGGAATCGCAATATTTCTTGGAATTGCTCATCTACTTTTAATCACGACAGCTGTAACAAGCAAATGCGGACTGAAGTGGAATATGAGTTCTCGAGATCAACAAGCGCCGCAGCTGTCAGGGAAAACTGCGCGCCTCGATCGATCATTTAAAAACTATCAAGAAACTTTTCCATTTTTTCTAGGGGCTGTCGTTGTTGCGATCATCAACATTTTCCTCGTAAATTCGAGCTCGACGCTTCCGGTTACTGGCTGTCAAATTTATGTGATCGCTCGCATACTTTACATCCCGGCATATGTTTTCAATCTCATTGGTATTCGCAGCTTGATCTGGATAACTTCAATGCTGGGAATCGCGCTAGTTTTACTGAGCGGACTTCAGCTGATCTGATTTTGCTAATACACCCATATTTTTTTCGCTCTTGATACGCTGAGTTTGCGATCTCTTAGCAATGTAGAGTGCTATAAGTTTCTCGTCGCTGGTTTTGCTTGAGTGCGATCGAATCAGCGGAAACATTTCTTTTTCCTCTTCTTTGAGGTGATGCTCGATCAACTCAGCAAGTACATTCACTTGCGCTGTCCAGCTCAACGGATCACGCACGCGTGCGATTCGCGCCATCAAGTCATTGCATACTTGATGCTCAACATACCCTTCAGCAACTTTAATTTTTAATTCACGACCACTCCAGGTAGAAGCACTCTGGTAAGCCACTTGCTCCTCAGCAGTCGAATGCGATTTCAGAAGATTTGCAAATGAGCGGTACGCACTTTTGCGTTGGCTAATTGGCTTTTCAGTATCTTTGAGGAGGGAGATATAATTCCGCAAAGCATCGTGATCGAGCTTCAGCGCATCAGTTAATTGTCTCGGGCCGCTAGAGAAAGCGCTAACCATTCGGTCGCGTAATTGCGCAACCTGACCCTTGCTTTTGTTTTTATACTTTGAGCTTTTGCCAATTTCTCGAGCCTTGGCTTTAGTCTTTGCTGACATCAGAAACTCTCCTCAATTAAAAAGCCCAGCTTTCGCCGGGCTTACAAAAATTAATTTTTTAATCTTCGACCTAGTGGAGCGTATACGTTCCATCAAGTGCTGCACGAACTTCTACTTCGCGCTCTGCAGGGTCTATCATCGAATTCTGAATTTCAGCAAGCTGATGTATCATCGTCACTTTAGCTTTGTTGAAAGCTTCATAAATATCCTCATGTTGGCCTTCGGCTTCCATGCGACCTTCATTAAGAGTTGCAACCAGCGTGACTAAATAATCTTGGCCATCATTCTCAATTTGAGATTCGTCATCGGCTCTCGTTACGAGTACCGCTACTTGCGCATTCGCAAGAAGATACGGCTGGATGTCCATGAGGTGCTGATAGATGTATGCCTTAAGTTCAGGATCCATCTCGTGAGAGGTGCCGATTGACTGCGTAACCGCTGTGTTAGTTTGTCGAAGTGCCATAAGGACCTCCCTTTCGCTCAAAGCTTGCGTTGAGTTATCGCCTCTAAGAACCTGAGTCCGATCCCTTCGGAGTCAAGCTCATGCATAAATTGTATCTCTATTCGAGAGCCAAAAGATGCTTTCGGAGTGTCATTTTCTCTTCACAACTTTATGCGTTCTTGGACGCGCTTTGATTGGCGATTTTGAGACGAACGCGTTGTCTCCGATTAAGAATCTGAGCGGCCACAAAGCTGCTTCTCCAGCGTAATCCACACCGATTCTGGGAGTCGCAAGAATTAGTTTAGTCGAAATTTTCGGCGAATCCTCTATGAAAAGTTCTGCTCCGGTGAGCTCGAGCTTGTTCAATTTTTTATCAATGTTCATTGCTTCACATAGACGCCCCGGTCCGTTGGCTAAGCCTAAGTCACTTTTCGCCGCTCTTCTAAATGTGCGCATCAGATCAAGACCCTCACGAGGTTCGATAGCTCTTATAAGTACAGCTGTGGGTTCTTCGGTGTGACCAGTCACTGCGTTGAGCAAGTAGTACATTCCGTAGATGAGATACACGTACGAGTAGCCGCCATCGAGATACAGCGCTTTGGTACGTTCAGTACGTCTGTGACCAAATCCGTGGCAGGCTTTATCTTCAGAGCCTACGTAAGCTTCAGTTTCGACGATGATTCCCGAGATCCGCTGGCCTTTGTAAATGCGCACAAGCTTCTTGCCGAGCAATTCCTTAGCAACTTGCTCAGTGTCACGACGGTAAAATGAGAGAGGAAGCTTGCGAGCCATGGCTTAGTCTGCCTAAAGTACTTCTCATGCGTCAGCCAAAAATTTATTTGTTAGGAAGTAAAGACATCAAGGACTTGTTCTTGAGTGCTCTTGCGCGATTTGATTGGCGCGGTAAGCGGGTTGTCGATTTTCCGGCTGGCTCTGGCTTTACATCTTCAGCGCTGCGGTCGTCGGGTGCCGAAGTTGTTGCGTGGGATATGTTTCCCGAGTTTTTCAAAGTCGACGGGTTGAACTGTTCGCATGCTGATTTGCAGTCGCGATTTCCGGCTGAAGATGCTTCCTTTGACGCTGCCATTTTTCAAGAGGGTATTGAACATCTACAAAATCAGCTTTTTGCAATGCAGGAGTTTGCGCGCATTCTCAAAAGTGACGGGAGATTGTTTTTAACAACTCCGAATTACTCAAATTTGCGAAGTCGCTTATCATACTTATGTTTTGAGGCTGAGACTCCAAAAATGATGCCGCCAAACGAAATTGAAAGCGTTTGGTTCGGAGCTGACTCGCGACTTTACTACGGGCACATTTTCTCGACGGGAATTATGCGCTTGAGAGTTCTTGCGCGTCTCGCAGGTTTTGAAATCGCTCGCATTCATCCAGCACGGGTGAATGTGACTTCGCTATTGCTTGGACTAATTTTGTATCCGTTTATTTGGGGCCACGCTTGGCGCTGTTACTTCCGCGCCGTGCGAAAAAATAATGCAAAGAATGATCCAGCGAAAAAGAAAGTTTTTAGAGATTTAGTTTCGCTCGGAGTTCATCCGAACATTCTTCTTGGTGGACACTTGATCGTTGAGTTCAGAAAAGCACCAGCAGTCGTAAAGCCAGTGCATCAGGCGATTGCGCAGACATGAGCGATATCAAGCTCGAGCCAGGTTGGAAGGCAGTCCTCAAAGCCGAGTTTGAGAAGCCATACATGCTGAAGCTCAAAGAGTTTTTGCGTAAAGAGCTCGATGCGGGGAAAAAGATTTACCCGAAGCCGAGTGAGCTCTTCAATTCGTTTAATCACACTCCGTTTGATAAAGTGAAAGTCGTGATATTAGGTCAAGATCCATATCATGGCGACGGGCAAGCCCATGGTTTATCGTTCTCCGTAAAACCCGGAGTGCGAATCCCTCCATCACTTCTGAATATTTATAAAGAACTTCACGCAGATCTAAAAATTCCACGCGCGTCGCACGGTTACCTAAAGACCTGGGCTGATCAGGGAGTGTTACTCCTCAACGCAACTCTGACGGTCGAAGCTGAAACGGCGGGCTCTCATCAGAAAAAAGGGTGGGAAGAGTTCACCGATAAAGCAATTCAGGCGTTAAGTGAAAGTCGAGAGGGCTTAGTGTTTGTGCTGTGGGGCGCATATGCCCAAAAAAAGGGGCTCGTGATTGATCGCAATAAGCATTTAGTCCTCGAGTGCCATCACCCATCTCCGTTATCAGCTTCGCGAGGCTTTTTTGGCAGCAAACCCTTCTCGCAGATCAACGCGTACCTTCGTAAAACAGGTAAATCTGAAATTGATTGGCGTTTGCCGGCGCTCTCGGATATTTCTAGTTCCTAACAGGAGAAACCATATGAAATTCACATTAGCTATCGCATTACTTTTCACTTCAACTCTCGCATTCGCTGAAGAGAAAGCTGCTGACCCAGCTGCGACTCCGATGACAACAGAAAACACAAGCGCGACTGCAAAGAAGCGTCTTCGCCACATGGGCAAAAACATCGAAAAAATGGGCGATAAGGCCGGAGAAAAAGCTGGCGTAAAAGACGTAAAAGAATCTAGCGGCACTAATGCGCCGGAAGTTCCAGCTCCAGCAGCAACTCCACACGCTCACTAAGGTAAACAATGAAGTTTGTAACTCTACTTATCTTAAGTTTTTTCTTAAGTTTTTTCGTTGTAACAGCGAATGCTGAGCAAACGGTTAAGGATTCTGCGCAGGAAACTCGAGAACAGTTTCAAGCGAAAATGGAAGCCAATCTTGAGCAAGTGAAACAAAACATCGCAAGCCTTCGCGAGAAGGCTTCGAAGTCAGCTGGTGAAGCCAAAGTGAAAATGTCGAAGCAGGCTGATGAGCTTGATAAGCAACGCAAAGTTTTGGAGACAAAACTTTCTAAGCTTAAAGGATCATCTGAGCGAGCTTGGACAAAATTCAAAGAAGGCGTTCAGAAAGCCTGGAACGAAGTCAGTACTGCATCGAGTAGCGCTGCATCTGAGTTTAACGAGAAGACTCAGTAGGATTCTGATTGAAGAAGTTTGCGAGTCAGCTCCACTTCTCAGATAAGTTGCCTAAAGCAGAGAAATTCAAATCTGCTTTAGTAATTTATGACAAAGTGGTGGCTCGCAAGAATCCTGATTTTAAGAAGTGGCTCAGTCGGTTCCCTGCAGCCTACGCAGTCGAAGCGGGCGAGAAGCTAAAAGACTTCGATCAGTTTGCGAAACATCTCAAAAAATTAAATTCATTGGTTAGTGATTCAAGTCCGCGATCTCTGCAAGTCGTTGCAGTAGGTGGCGGATCTGTTGGCGACTTCGCCGGCTTCTTCGCAAGTATCTACAAGCGGGGAGTAAAGCTCACTCACTTTCCGACAACTTACCTATCTGCGATTGATTCAGCTCATGGCGGGAAAACCGCACTGAATTTATTAGGTGGCAAAAATCAAATCGGAAGTTTTTATCCAGCCGAGCAAGTTTGGATTATTTCCTCACTCTTGAAATCACAATCCGAAGCGCAACTTGCTGATGCGAGAGGCGAGCTAGCTAAAATCGCAGTGATCGATAGCAAAGTTTGGAAACTAGTTTCTAAGGACAGCGGCCTGATTTCGTTTAATGAGTTCGTTAAGATGATGAAGCCAGCAGTTGAAGCTAAGATGCGAATTGTTTTAAAAGATCCTTTAGAACAATCAGGCGTTCGGCAGATTCTGAATCTTGGTCATACACTTGGGCATGTCATCGAATCTCG
>JAYSYM010000085.1:0-2248 GCA_043727635.1 Bdellovibrionales bacterium
AGAAATGATTTTGCTCTTCACTCCGCCATTCGATCAAACACCGAATGACCCAGGCTACATCAAAGGTTACTTACCAGGTGTCCGCGAAAACGGCGGTCAATATAGTCACGCAGCAAGTTGGGTTGTGATTGCAACAGCGATGATGGGTGATGGAAACAAGGCGCATGAATTATTCTCGTACTTAAATCCAATTCATCACGGAAAAAATCCGGCAACAGTTAATCGATACAAGATCGAACCTTATGTTTTAGCTGGCGACGTATACTCAAAGGCCCCGCATATTGGCCGTGGTGGCTGGAGTTGGTACACGGGCTCTTCTGGCTGGATGTACCGCGCAGGTATAGAGTTCATTCTTGGTATTCAAGTTGTTGGCGACGAACTGATCGTGAAGCCTTGCGTTCCCGATGCTTGGAAATCATTTAAATTTAAGTATAAGCACGGTCGCGCTTTGTATTCAGTGAATGTCGAAATCGCTAGCCGACCAAGTGAAGCGCAAAAGATAAAACTGGCTGACGATGAAGCCAGTCACGAAATTTCACTCAAATTTTAAGATCTGTTATTGATCACATGCTCTTAAGGTTGATGCGGATCGATGTGCCCTGGGGAGCAACTACAACCTTAGCTTTTTTGAAGCTCGGTGGTCCGAAGGTTCCCATCGCATCGTTCGAAAAACCAAATGGCTCTTTTGGAAAACCGATGCCTTTTTTATCCATTTTGCCGTTCGCGTTTTCATCGTGCATCACTGCCACTGCGTATTCACCCGGTGGCACGTTCTTAATAGTGATGATGGTTTCGTTCAGCATCGCCACCGACTTAATTTTGTAAACTGCGCGGCTTTCGTCTTTCGGAAAGGCTTCAGCGTTGTTGAAGACTGAAAGTAAAATATTGCCCTTGGTATTTTGCACGCCCTTGACATAAATCATGAATGTCGCAGCTTGAGCAGGAACGCCAACCAACATCGATGCAATTACAGCTAATGAAAAACGACCAATCATCTGTTCTCCTTCGGAAGCGCTTCGCGCCGATTTAATAAGTAACTTCGTGAACTAACGACTCACCAATACGCGGGTCTTTGATCGGAACCAAATTGTTCTTCTCAAGGAAGCGAGTTACTGACAGCACAAACAACCCTAAGAATCCTAGGAACATGCCGATTTCTTGCCAGCCGAATAACACGCGAGAGTTATCCAAGTTTGGATACACCATCCAGTGGATATCTACGTACTGCATAATCAGTATCAAAATAGAGACCATAATCAAGTGTGAAGGCGTTCGCTTCGCCCAACGTGGTAATAATAACAAAAAAGGAACCGCAAATTTGAAGATGAGCAGTGAGAACGACATGATCATCCACCCGCCTTGCGAGCGATTTAGATAGAAAATCGTTTCTTCTGGAAGGTTTGCGTACCAAATCAAAAGGAACTGAGAGAATCCGATGTAAGCGTAAAAGATCGTGAAACCCTTCATGTACTTAGCTAAGTCATGAACGTGGTTTTCATTGATGAGTCCGCGCACCCATCCGTTCTTCATACAGAAGAGACAAATCAAAATCATCACAGCCATTGTCGACTGGAACATGCCCGCGAAGTTGTAAACTCCCCAGATAGTTGAATACCAGTGCGGCTGCAAGCTCATCAACAAATCAACGCTGAAGAGTGAGTAGCTCAAAGCAAACAAGAGAATGAATACTACTGAAAGTGGAACGTTCTTAAGCGTGAATTTGTCTTCGCCAGTTACATCTTGCTTCACCGAGTTTCCAACAATCTTCCAAGCAAAGAACAGCCACAAAGCAAAGAAAGCCACAAGACGAATGATAAAGAAAGGCTGATTCAAGTAAGCATGCTTAGCTTGAAGAAGATAATCTTGCGCTACGTGATGGTGATCAAGCCAGACGTACAAACTTTTACTGCCAAGCAACAACACAACTGCACCAGCGGCCGCCATTGGTAAAAATGCTGTGAGCGCCTCAGCGATTCGTCGAACGCTGACACTCCAACCAGCATTAGCAACGTTGTTCAGTGCAACCCAGAAAAGACCACCGAGTGCGAAGTTCGTGAAGTAGAAGTAGCTCGTTAAGTAGCTATGCCAAATACGCGCTGAAGAGCCCTGCCCTTTTCCGAGTAAGCCGAGAGCGAGTGTTAAAATTCCGAGGAAGATGCAAACTGTATAGAGTGTCTTTACACTCTTGGTTGCAACGAAGCGCCCAGGATTAATAACTGTTGATGCGTGAGATGTAGCTGCCATCTTA
>JAYSYM010000086.1:0-6941 GCA_043727635.1 Bdellovibrionales bacterium
AAAAAACGACCACCTACTTTGACGCCCCAACCAAACAATTTTCAACCCGTCTTGAGCGTTATCCTGATAGCCTTCGTCTGCGTAGCACCGAAGATGAAAATATATTTTTCCTAGATTTACCAATTGATCCGAATTCGAAGATGCTCATCAACTATTCTGGCGTTCAACATTCATTCCCGCATCTAAGCGCAGCAGATTTACTTTCCGAAGAAGCGACAATTGAAGTAAGTGATCTAGACTCCAACACTAAAGCTCTCCAGCCAAAGGATCAGGCGCTAAAAAATAAAATTCTGCTTTTGGGTCCAACAGCAGTGGCAGTTTTCGATATGCGGGTAACACCCTTCGAAGAAAATTATCCTGGGGTCGAAACCCACGCGAATCTTCTGTCTAATTTGCTCATTGAGTATCAACGTCAAAATGGCAAACTACCCCCGGGAATTGAGACCCACCAAGTCCCTGGCTTTTTGAAAAAAGCTGCGAGGGAACCGCTGTTTATGCCGGCATCACTTCTCATTTTGGGCGCAATCGTTGCCTTTGCAATTTCATACTTCGGTTCAATTGTCGGATTGTTACTTACTGTTTTGATCTTGATCGGAATACTAGCTATCGACCAACTTGTCTTTTTTGGACGCGGTTATGAGGTCAATACAAGCTTTCCGCTCCTTCTGACATTTGGTCAGTACGTCGTACTCACCTTCCATAAATATTTTACTGAGGAGCGAAAGAAACGCGAACTCAAAGGTGTCTTCGAGAAATACGTCTCACCTTCAATCGTTGCCGAAGTTCTCTCTCACCCAGAAAATCTCGAACTCGGCGGACGAAAACAAGATCTCACCGTCATGTTCAGTGACGTTCGCGGGTTCACAACGATTTCTGAAAAATTAGATCCCCGCGAACTTTCGCGGTTACTAAGTAATTATCTGACGCCAATGACTCAGCTAGTTTTCAAAAACAAAGGCACACTCGATAAGTACATGGGTGATGCGGTCATGGCGTTCTTCGGTGCACCTGTGAAATTCCCGGATCATGCAAAGTGGGCTTGTCGTTGCGCCTTACAGAGCCTCGTAAAACTTAAAGAGCTACAAGCGCTGTTCAAATCGCAGGGTCTCCCGGAGATCGACATCGGCATCGGCTTAAACACCGGTGAAGTCAGCGTAGGAAACATGGGTTCAGATACCGTGCAAAGTTACACCGTCATGGGTGACGCGGTGAACCTAGCGTCGCGTCTTGAGGGCATTAACAAGGAATATGGAACCCGAATAGTTATCAGTGAATTCACTCAAAAAGCACTTGGGCCTGAGTTTGCCACTCGAGAACTTGATTGGGTGAAAGTAAAAGGAAAGCTTCTTCCTGTGAAAATTTTCGAGTTGGTCGGCGAAGGCGAAATACCTGAGCAAACGAAGCTCACTTTGCAAGCATTTGCTGAAGGATTCAGCTTCTATCACAAGCAATCGTGGAATGAAGCGATCGCCGCCTTTGAAAAAGCGCTTTCTCATACGCCAAGCGATCCTCCAAGCGAACTTTACCTCAAGCGATGCCGAGAATATCTCATCCACCCGCCTCCTGCGGACTGGGATGGCGTCTTCACGATGATTACGAAATAATTCGCGATCGCGAATAATTAGAGTTGTCGCAGGGTTATGCCGCAAATAGCATAGGCGCGAGAATGAAGAACTTAATAACTCACTTCGTGATTTTCATCGCGTTTTTTATCATCGGAGCATCTGCCTATGCTCAAAGCGGTGGTCAATCTTCAGCAGCGAGATTCAAAACAAAATCAGGTGTTGAGATCATGGTCGATGCGCGCACATTAAGTCGCGATCTTGATCGACAAGTTATCGAACTCAAAGATGACGTTCGAATTATTTATGGCGAACAGAGCTTCAGAGCTGACTCAGCTACAATTTTTTTAGCGACTGAAGAAGTTGAAGCTCGTGGAAATATTTCTATCGAATCAGTTGGTAGCCGAATCGAGGCTCAGTGGATTCGAATTAATTATAAAAACAATACTGGCGAACTCCACAACGCAGTTATTCGAAGCGGCCAAGTAACTCTTGAGGGTCAGCGAATTCAGCAAATCGGGCAAGATGAATACATCGCTGAGAAAGCGTACTTCACTGCTTGCGACACATGTCCTCCAGCTTGGAGCTTCAGAGGAAAAAAAGTTCAGGCAAAACTTGGTGGCTACGCTACGATTAAAAATGCCTGGTTTGAAATTGGCCACATCCCGGTTCTTCCAATTCCATACATGATTTTTCCACTGAAGAGCGAACGACAAACTGGTTTGTTGATTCCATCAATTGGTTACGAAGATGGAACGACAATCACAGATGAATTTTTCTGGGCGATTAATCGAAGCCAAGATGCGACTTTTCAATTAAAGAATTATCAAGCTCGCGGCCTTCAGGGTGGAATTGCTTATCGCTACATGCTTTCTGAGCGAAGCGAAGGTGAACTTAATACGAGTGGTCTTCAAGATAAGAAGTTTCCCGGTGATCCAATATTTCTCGCGAAGAGTCCGACCGGCAAAGCTACTTACAATCGTTGGTTTGTAAGCTACGACCATTTTTATGAATTGCCAGATAACTTTACTCAGTATGCGCGTCTTAATTTAATTAGCGATCTGTACTACCCGCGCGATTTTGAAAAGCAAATGTTCATGGCTCGTAATAATCGAATTCCGATCAACGGTGAACCAGCAGTTGAAAGCCGCGTCTACCTTGCTCGCACAACTGAGAATACATTCAGCGGCATCGATTCGAGTTATTACGTAAATCTCATGAAAGATAATCCGGTGTCTGACAATTCAGATGCTGTTCACCGCTTCCCTGAACTTCGTTACTCCATTACTCAAACCAAAGTTGCTGACTCAAATTTACTTTTCAAACTAGATATCAATTACGTTAACTTCGCTCGACAGGATTTCGGCTATGACGATGTGATTGAGAATCCCCAGAACACGGTTTTGTATCCCCCGGGAACTGATCCGTGTAGTTATCCTGACGATCCAAACACTACCGAAGACGACGTGAACGCTGGCATCTGCGACGCTCGAAGCGGAGCGCCTGGCCGAGGGACTTACGAACCTGAGCTCGATGTCATTCGCTCAGGGCAACGATTGCAGTTCACTCCGGAATTAACTTACCCAATTCAGGCTGGCCGCTTCTTCGACCTTACCCCGCGGCTTTCTTATCAACACAGCCGCTATGCTTTTAACGTTTCACCTAGCTCGCGCTCGCAAGCTCCGTCTTACACAGGACCTGCAATCGATGAGGATCCGAGCCGCGATCTTGTGCGCTCGTCACTCTCAGTGCGCACCCGCATGAGTCACATCTATGGAGCGCAAAAGCCAGAGAAAGAAACTCGTTATCGTCATGAAATTGAGCCAGAGATCATCATTAGTGGTGTGCCCTACTTCCGACAGTCTCAATCGCGATTCTTAGGTAAGACAGCAAGGACTCCGGCGTTTCTCGAAAGCCAACCAATTAGCAACACTGATTTCACTTCACAGTTTCCTTCAACTGGCGGAACGACAGCCAGCCAAGGAATTCAATTCGATTACAACGATCGTATTTACAATCGGACTTTGCTAACTGCAGTGCTAACCAACAAGCTTGTTCGCAAAAAATGGGACGCAGAATCTTCGACCTATCGACAGATCGTAAACTTCAAACTTTTGCAGTCTTATGATTTTGAGCAAGCTCGAGAAACAGTTAATCGTTATCCCTGGTCTGACATTGCAGCTCTCACTGCAGTTCGTTTGGATAATTTTGAAGTGGATGGAACTGTTCGCTACTTTCCGTACCACAATAAAACGAATACTTCGGCGAACTTAATTTTGCGTGATGAACGACGCAACTACGTAAGCCTCGGTGTAACGCAAACGTTCTTAATTTCTGAGAATCTTAGCGAAGCTTATCCGAAGCGAGATGAAACAATCGCGACAGGCGCTGGCATTAATATGCGATATCTTCGCTTAGCTGGCCAAGCGAATTGGCTCCCGACTGATTGGGAACTTCTTGAATCGAGAATTAAATCTTGGGGTGCAACAGTGATGGTTGTTCCCCCAGGGAACTGCTGGGGTATTCGAACGATCTTCACGCAAGAAATTGGTGGCGAAAGAAAAGTCGAAGTGAATTTTGATTGGAATAACTTAGGATTCTAAAATTTAAGTACTGAATACTTAAAAGCCCCGCCGTCGACTGCGCCTGAATCAGAAACAAGCGGATAAACCTGAAGCGTCGGCTCTTCGATCACACCGTAATCTTCGTCTTCTTCTTGATAGCCACCAGCCCCTGCTTCGTCGAGTGATGTGACATACCAACCAAGTATGATTCCGGCGTACAAACCGAGCGATGCTCCGCGAGCGATCCGGTAAAGTTTGTCACCAGGCTTATTAGTAAATGAAAGAGACGCTGCTCCAACTAAAGTTCCCGCAAGAACTCCATAGGTGCAGCTCATGACGAAATCACGCGTGTCATCAGCTTTAGCAGTCGTCGGCATAGCGAACGAAAATACGATGCTGAAAATCAGAGCTGAGCGAATCACCTTCATGACCTCATTGTTGAGGTTCTGGCCAATATGTGTCAACTACAGATGTCTTCGAGGAGTTCGACCTCGCCACCTTGACTCGCGACAGCGAGGTGCAAGCACACCTTCCTGCACCACAAACTCTCAAGAAAGTCTCGCGATCGCATCAGGCGCAGCCGTTGTTTCGAGGACAATCGATGCTCTTGCCAAGCTCGCTTCTGACAAGTCTTTACCTCTACGATATGGATGAAAATTCCCTCAGAAGTAGATTCTTCGAAGATCAAATCGAGCTCTGCAAAACGAGTTTTAAATCGATGAGCTTTTAGAATCCAACCACGAGTGCGGCTTAAGAAAAGCGCTACGCTAAGTTCCGACCGCAATCCCCTGATATGCATCGGAGAGAACGAACTCTTTAACACAACCGAAGGTCTTTCGATGGATAGGACAAGGTCCAAATTCTTGAATTGCTTTACGATGTGATTCGGAAGCGTAGCCTTTGTGACTTTCGAAACCGTATTGAGGATAATGCCCAGCAAGCCTAATCATCTCCTGATCGCGTTCCACTTTTGCGACAATCGATGCAGCGCCAATCGGCTTAGCTCGTAAATCACCTTTGATAATTGTGATTTGCTCAAAGCTCTTAGCTAACTGGGGAATCTTTTGATTCCCATCAACCAACACTGTCCCACTCTTCACACCAAGACCTTCAATTGCACGTTTCATTGCAAGAAGCGAAGCTTTGAGAATGTTGATCTCATCGATCTCTTCTACCTCTGCAAATGCCACGCACACCTGAGCGACTTTTCTAATCTCGCTTGCGATCTCGGTCCGACGTTCTTCGGCCACTAGTTTTGAATCGGTGATTTCTTCGTGAGTGTAATCTTGAGGGAGGATGACGGCCGCAGCATAGACTCGGCCTGCTAAACAGCCGCGACCGACTTCATCGACGCCGATCACAGGGCCTGACAAGTGCGCATACTCAAATGGCGGAAACTCGCGGAGAAGCTTTCGCATGAGCTTCGCTTTCGCAGTCAGTTTCTTTTTTTTCTTTTTAGCCTTCGCCATTGCTTGAAGTCTCTCATAGGTCCGAGGCACAAAAAAGCCAGAGTTCTCACTCTGGCTATATTTCAAAAAGAATTTCGATTTACGAACTACTCAGCGGCTGAAGTTTTAGCTTCTGCTTCAGCTTCGGCAGCAGCTGCCGCGGCTTTTTCTGCTTTGCTAGTATCGCCAACAAGTTCAGAAGAGATCGCTGCAGCTTTACCTTTTAGATCACGAAGGAAATAAAGGCGTGAGCGACGAACTTTACCGCGAGAGATAACTTCAACGCGATCTACTGATGGGCTGTAGAATGGGAATGTTCTCTCAACGCCAACACCCGCAGAAACTTTGCGCACTGTGAAACAACGAGTTGAGCCTGAGCCTTGAACTTTAAGAACAATACCGCGAAAAAGCTGAACGCGCTCTTTCTCACCTTCACGAACACGAACGTAAACACCAACTGTGTCGCCGGATTTGAATTCACCAATTTTTTTGTTTTTCTGAGTGCCTTTCAAAGCAACTTCGCGCACTAAATCCATGTTCGAACTCCCGAATTACCCAAATAATCATTAGTCTTTATAACTAGTAAGAGAAGAATAGCTACCATGATGCCATAAGTCGGTCAAGGCAGATGCTGACCGCTGACCTCACAGAAAGATGCCGATAATCCACCGGCGGAGCCCCTTTTAAAGGCTCTAAAAGTCGATCACATCCCTGTAAAACCTCGTCCGTAATTCCAAATCCGGTCCCAAAAAGCAATAAAACGCGTCTGGTTGTGTTCTTGGGGTCGCTCTTAGATTTTTGAGCCTTAAACTCCGCTCGAAGCCCCGCAAAAGAGATTCGATCTTTCGCGGGAATATTTCTGGCGGTGGTGCCGATAATCTCGACCTTCTCGTCGCCATTTCCTAAACCATCTTGCGCCAGCCAAAGCCGCTTCACATCGTCAATCGAACTCGCCGTTTTAACGATGCTGAGAGCCTCTGCGCGGATCGGATGAGTCTTGATCCCATCACCCATTCTCCAGTGATCTAAAAGCCTCTCAACGAACATTAACTGCTCTGCCGCGGGATGAATGATGAAGTAATTCTCGAGCCCATACACTTTGCTCACGCGAGCGATATCATGAATGTCGAGATTCGTGATGTTCGTCGCCACAACATTTCTGCTGCGATCATAGATCGGATAGTGAAGCAGCCCCACCGCCAGCTTAATCACAAAAGGTACCTGGTTCCTTTTTGTAAAGCGGCGCGACAAATTTGTTTTACTTCACATCGGACGAAGGCGTTCTTCACTTCAACTGACCCAAAATTTGATTCAATCGTTCTTTAATAACTTTGCGGTCACTGATCCGACAAACCTTAAGGTCCTCA
>JAYSYM010000087.1:0-6928 GCA_043727635.1 Bdellovibrionales bacterium
GTGAGGTCATTGATGCGACTGAGATCCACCCAAAGTTTTTGTCGGAATGCGAAGATGAATCCTGCGATTCCCGCAGTCGTTAGCAGCGCTCCAACTCCCACCATGATCCACGGATAAGCGGCCGGATTAAGATTCGCAAGCCACAACAGTCCTCCTATTAAGAGGAAAAATCCTACTGTGATGGAAGATAAACCCATGATTCCTGCGACGGCCATCATCGACCCTTTGCGTGCTCCGCTAACCGCTTTTATGTAAACACGGAGTGACTGCAACGATCGAGTGCGAAGCTGTTGCTTAAGAGGACGAGCGAAAAAGATCCATGATAGGTAATTAAAAAATGCTTTCACGAAATCTCCTTACGCAAGTTCAACGTTGTAGTCAGTAGATTGGCTCGCTACGGGCACATCGCCATAAGACAGCCCATTGTAGTCCGCCGTATAGTCCGTCGTGTGATCTGCCGGTGGTGGAGTTTTACTGCGACCGTATAAGTAACCAAGCACGCAAGCGCCGAGCGCTATTCCGCCTAATACTAAGTAAGGATTTTGTTTCACTTGCCGATCGAATTCGTTTGCCACCGTTTTGCTACCTGCTACTGCGAAATCGATTTGAGGTCCCGCAACTTCTCTCGCCTTTTTATGGGCCTTTTCAACGTAGGGCGCAGTCGTATCTCTAAACTGCTGCGCTACTCGTGGCACTAAATCTTCAACTGCATTTCGAAGGTTTGAGTAATCAGACTGAAGTAAGTCCTTAAGGCTAGCGCCTTGCGCGATCATCGCATCGTTAATTGCACTAATGGCTTCATCAAATGTCTGAGGTCGATTGCTGTCCATATATTCCTCCAAAACATGAAGCTAGGCAGTTTCAAGCTCAGAAGCCATACGTAATCGGAGTTGTGACAAATTCTAAACTGCGGCTCCACCAATCAGTTGGGATTCATTTGGTCACACGGGGTAACAATAGTCATTGTAAGGAGGCCTTATGCTTTATTGGGCTCTGGTGTTTTTCGTTGTATCGATCGCGTCTGCACTCTTTGGTTTCGGTGGTGTTGCAAGTGCAACAGCTGGCATCGCGCAGATTTTGTTTTACGTATTTTTAGTGTTCTTCGTTGTCACGCTCATCGCGGGCCTAGCATCTGGCCGTCGACTGCCGCGCTAAAGGAGTTCTGTCATGACACTTGCATCGATTTTGATGGTGGTAGCGATTGCTGCCGCTGCACTTGGCTTTAGCGGTTTCTACACTGGCTTGTGCTACGCGATCTTCTACGCAACGCTCGGATTTTTGGGAGTTCATATACTCCTCAATGCGATCGACGAAGATGCTCGCGAAGCAAGAGTTCGCGACGCCCTAACGGGTTCGCATAACGTCTTGCCTAATTCTTTAGCGAATACGTAGAGCTTCAGCCTGATTATGGCTGGCACTTCTTGCCTGATAAAGGCAGACGCTTTACCATGCGCTCATGATAAATCGTGACACGCTAAAGTACTTCAGTAGTTCGCTCTGGTTATCGGCTCTCGGTGTTGCTTTAGCAATTCCACTTGGGTATTCCCTCGGCGGGCTCAACGGAATTGTTGAAACACTCTTTATCGTAGTTGTTCTCAGCGTCCTCGAAGTTTCCCTCTCATTTGATAACGCCGTCGTTAATGCGACAGTCCTCAAGGACATGACGCCGCTGTGGAGACATCGCTTCTTAACTTGGGGTATTGCGATCGCCGTTTTCGGTATGCGTTTGATATTCCCTCTCGCTATCATATCTCTGGTTGTTCGTATCGACCCATGGTCAGCACTCCTATTGGCTATTCGAGAGCCACAACAGTACGAACAAATCATGAATTCTGCTCACGTAGCTATCGCAGCTTACGGCGGAACATTTTTGTTGATGGTGGGTTTGAAGTATTTCTTCGATCACGAAAAAGAAGTTCACTGGATCAAAAGGATCGAAGCCCCGCTTACCTACCTAGGACGGCTGAAATCTTTCGAGATCGGCGTAACGGTCTTGATTCTATTGATGTTCTACAAAGTTCTTCCTGAAACCGACGGAGTTACCTTCTTAACTTCGGGGCTTTGGGGCTTGCTCACGTTCGTAGCAGTTGACGGTCTCGGTTCATTCCTGAAGCTACCGACTAAATCGGCTCTTAATCCTGAACGGGCAAGTGTGGGAATGTTCCTCTACTTAGAAGTCCTTGATGCTTCGTTCTCATTCGACGGAGTGATCGGCGCCTTCGCCCTCACCAATAATCTTTTCATTATGATGATCGGTCTCAGCATTGGTGCACTGTTTGTTCGGAGCATGACCATCATGCTCGTCGAAAAAGAGACACTTGCTGAGTACAAGTATCTTGAGCACGGCGCTTTCTGGGCGATCCTCGCACTAGCCGTCTGCATGCTCGGAAGCACGATCGCACACATCCCTGAAGTCATCACTGGCCTTATCGGAGCAGTGTTCATCGGATTGTCATTCTGGTCGTCAGTTCGCCACAACAAGAAACTCGCAGCCGGCCACTAAGACTTTTAGCGCCGCGCGAGTTTGCGCGAATTCCGCGCCAGCGCGGAACATTTACTTTCGCTGCGGGAGTAAATCGATCGAGAAACTAGCGACTTGCTATGCAGTCGATGGCCATGAAACTAGTGGTTTTGAATCTCACTTACAAAGATTTCTCAATTCTTCTCGATTAACTTCTGCAGCTTATCGATCGACTCATTCCATCCTTTTACGCATTCGCTATACATCGCTTGCGGTATACCCTCGTGACTCAACACCATTTTTGTCTGTTCCTCATCGATGGCTTCGAAATCCAATGTAACGAAAAGTTTGTCACACCACTCACCCGGCATACCCAGAGATTTAGGTGACACCCTAATCCCGTTTTCATCTGAAAAATAATCTGTGCTGACAATCTTTCTGTTCAACTGGATTTCGACGTACTCTCCTGAGCTCCACAAAAGCTTCTTATCTGGTCCCAGCATGGCAAACGTGAATTTCCCACCGACGCGAAAATCAATTTTTACATTGGGAGCTGAGTATCGATCTGGGCCCCACCACTGCTTAACTAATTCAGGCTTAGACCACGCACCGAATAATTGGTCCACGGGAGCTCGAAATGTTCTTTTGATTTCAATGAGCGTAGATCCCGGTAAGTTTCGTTTGTGTTCAGCTTGGGGCTGCACCGACGTGCGTGATGATTCATTTTTCACAAAAATCCTTTCGTGAGATTTCCTAAGATAATTGCATCCCGTGAAAGCTATGGCTGCACGCTGCCATGACGTAATTAAGGCGTTCTTGCAATACTTACGACGACATTAGACAAGAAAGACAGTTTAGCTGAGGAATGAGCAATCGTGGCCCGAAACAGGGTGGTCAACAAATAAATGGCTTGTGAACAACCCATGGCCAGGAAACCAGAGAGATTCCGCGCCAGCGCGGCGAAACTCTAGATTATTTCCGCGCAGCGCGGAAATAATCTAGAAAATGAATTCGAGCTATCGGCCTGCTTTTCGATCGCGAAAATAAAAAAGCCCACTCTCTCGAGCGGGCTTTTTACTTTTTAGATTACAAAGAAAAAAACTATTTCGCGTGTGCTGGGCGAGTAGCTGTTGACTGCGCTTCTGGCACTTCAATTCGCATAGCGTAGAATGAACGCCACACGAACACTAGGCCGATTGCGAAGAACAAGATGCCAACGTAGAGCGCTACGTCTCCGGCTTGGACCGCGATCTCTGCAGCTAGTAGACCGAAGAGTGTTGTGAACTTGATGATTGGGTTCAAAGCAACTGAAGACGTGTCTTTGAACGGATCACCAACAGTGTCACCAACTACGCACGCCGCATGTAGAGCTGTACCTTTTTCTTTAAGGTCAACTTCCACAACTTTCTTTGCGTTATCCCATGCTCCACCCGCGTTCGCCATGAACAACGCTTGGAAGAGACCAAACGCTGCAATTGAAATCAAATAAGCAGCGAAGAACGTTGGATCAAAGAATGCAAATGCGAGAGTGAACGAGAAGATCACGATGAAGATGTTAAACATCCCCTTCTGAGCGTACACCGTACAAATACGAACAACTTCTTTTGAGTCTTTAATAGAAGCCTTTGTCGCTCCGCTCTCAAGGTTGATGTTCTCTTTAATGTACTGAACTGCGCGGAACGCACCAGTTGTTACAGCCTGCATAGAAGCACCTGTGAACCAGTAAATAACTGCGCCACCCATGATTAGACCAATAAGAACTCGCGGATCCATCATGTCGAGTTTAATACCCAACAAAAGGATGATCGAGAAGATCATCGTCGTTGCACCAATTACTGCTGTACCGATCAAAACTGGCTTTGCAGTAGCTTTGAACGTGTTACCAGCTGCATCGTTTTCTTCGAGTAACTCTTTACCGCGTTTAAAGTCAGGTTTAAAGCCGAAGTCTTTTTGAACTTCAGCAGCGATGTTTGGAAGAGTTTCGATTTGAGAAAGTTCGAATACTGATTGCGCGTTGTCGGTTACAGGACCGTAAGAATCAACCGCAATAGTTACAGGACCCATTCCCAAGAAGCCGAACGCTAATAGACCGAAGCCGAATACCGCTGGGAAGATCATTGGCAATTGCTGAGAAGCTTCTGCAGGAGTTGCTACAGTGTAAGCAACGAGCATGAGGCCAGCGATCGTTAAACCTTTCCAGAACGCAGAGAAGTTACCAGCAACGAGACCTGAAAGAACGTTAAGAGACGCTCCACCTTCGCGAGATGCAGTAACAACTTCTTGTACGTGAGCTGAGTGAGCCGACGTGAAAACGCGAGTAAGTTCAGGAATGATCGCAGCACCTAAAGTACCCATGCTGATGATTGTCGATAAACGCCACCAGAGAGATTCAGGCATTTGATCAGCAAGCATTACATATGTAGCCGCGTAAGTGATTGCGATTGAAAGAAGCGAAGTTACCCAAACTAGTGATGTAAGAGGAATTTCGAAGTTGAACTTTTCTTTTGCACCGAAGATCGCGCGAGAAACTGCGCCGTTGATCCAGTAAGCAAGAACTGAAGTGATCACCATTAAGAAGCGCATAGTGAAGAGCCATACGATCAAACGAGCTTGGAAGATCGAACCTTCTGGAGTTGCAACGTGATTACCATTTGGATCAACAACAGTTCCAACCGCAAGAATGATGAAGGTAATGAGTGCTACGCCAGTTACGCCGTAAGTTTCGAAACCGTCAGCTGTAGGTCCAACTGAGTCACCAGCATTATCACCAGTACAGTCAGCAATAACACCTGGGTTACGAGGGTCATCTTCTTTAATGTTGAAGACGATTTTCATTAAGTCAGAAGCGATGTCAGCGATTTTAGTAAAGATACCGCCGCAAATGCGAAGTACCGAAGCACCAAGCGATTCGCCGATTGCGAAACCGATGAAACAAGCTCCCGCAGTCATACGATCAACGAAGAGGAGGATCACGATCATTAAGATGAGTTCTACGCAAATTAGAACTACACCGATCGACATACCCGCGCGAAGTGGGATGTCCATCACTTCGTAAGGCTTACCTTTAAGAGATGCGAACGCTGTTCGAGAGTTTGCATAAGTGTTGATGCGGATACCGAACCAAGCAACTCCGAATGAACCTAAGATACCAAGTACTGACCACATAAGGATCAAAGCTACTTTATCTACTGGCATGTGGCTCAAGAAGTAGAAGTAATAAACGATACAAAGACCGATGAACACTTCGAGAATTATAAGGAACTTACCTTGCTGAAGAAGATACGTTTTGCACGTTTCGTAAATCAGGTTTGAAATTTCAAGCATCGACCGATGAGCTTTTAGGTTCTTAATGCGCATGAACTCGATGAGTCCGAACAAAATCCCAAAAAGTGAAACTATAATCCCGACACCGAGGATTGTTCTGCCAGAAATTTCTGAGCCGAACAAATTGAAGGCTACAGAAAGGTCAGGAAGAACTAGATCTGCTTCACTAGCAAAGCCGACTGTTGCATAGAAAAGTGGCAAAGCTAAACCGAACAAAGCTTTCGCCTGAAGTTTGAAAAATTCGCGCATACCGTGTTTCCTCGCTGAATTAGTTTGAGTGGTAGCTTTTGTTACCGTGAGGGGTGCGCGTTGTCACAAGATTTTTATAGATCCCATAAGAAAAAAGGCACCTGTCTCCAGATGCCTTTCTTACTTATTATGCCTTCAGGAAATTAGTGAGCGTGAGTTTCGCTGCCAGTGTGGGCAGTTTTCTCGTGTGCTTCACAAGTAGTTTTCGCTTTTCCTTTTAGAGTTGTGCAGTCCTGGTGGTCTGCAGCCGCAGTTGTTGTTGTTGTAGTCGTAGTAGTTGTCTTAGTAGCACCTTTAGTTGCTTTAGCAGCAGGCGCAGTTGCTGGCGCTGCTGGTGCAGTCGCTTCGTTAGCTTGAACAGAAACAGAAACAACGAGCAATGTAGCTGCGATCAATGCAGATACTTTCATGATGAACTCCTAAATAAGTTGTTAAAAACCGGTCCAAAGCGGACAGGATCAATTAAGCGGTGATTAAGTTAGACTGTCAATCCGCCACGCTTTCTAGACGGACTGACGGAGTGCTTAGTCACTAACCTTCTGTCGCATTTGCTTAATTTTTGAGCGGATTTTTTTACCTTCGACGCGCCGTCGTTGCGAACCCTTTGTAGGCTTTGTGGCTCTACGAACTTTGGGCGCACGCCAAACTGAAAGCACCATTTCACGAAGCTTTTGAAGGCAGTCGTTAGCGTTCTGAGCTTGGCTCCGAGATTTCTGACTTGTGAGGATCAATTCGCCGGCGTGCGTGAGCTTGGAACTAAATGTCTCTATGAAGCGCCGCCTCACGCCTTCAGGCAAAGACCCACTCGAGTGAGGGATCCAACGCAGAATCGCTTTAGTCGCAACCTTGTTCACGTTCTGTCCGCCAGCGCCTGAACTATGAGTGTAACTGAAT
>JAYSYM010000088.1:0-2219 GCA_043727635.1 Bdellovibrionales bacterium
ATGTTTCGTCCTCAGGCGACTCCCATGCAGCAAATGGGACAGCAGCCTCAGCCTGCCAACCCTGTCGCAAGCGCAACACCCACTGGTAACAGCGAAGTCACAACAGTAGTAGCTGCCGGCGATAAAAACTTGTTTGCGACTATCGAAACATCGATGGGAACGATCAAAGTTGAGTTATTCGCTACCATCACTCCGCGCACCGTTCGAAACTTCGTTGAATTAGCTAACGGACAAAAAGATTTCACTGACGTTAAGACTGGCCGTGCAGAACGCCGCCCGTTCTACGATGGTTTAATCTTCCATAAAGTAACCAAAGGTTTTTCGATTCAGACTGGCTGTCCCTACGGCAATGGCAAAGGCGGCCCAGGTTATGTTTTCAACGACGAAATCAGTCAATCACTTCGCCACGATAAAGCTGGGGTTGTGTCGATGGCGAACAACGGTCTGAACTTAAACGGAAGTCAGTTTTTTATCACTCTTGAAGCTCGTCCCGAGCTCGACGACAAGTACACCATCTTCGGCCAAGTGATCGATGGTATGGATGTTGTTCGTAAGATCGCAAAAGTGAAAGTCGGCCCTACCGATCGGCCACTGAAGCGCATCTATTTGAAGAAAGTTTCGATCTCTGAGTAATTTTCAGGTTCGTCTACTTCTTTGACAGTCACTTGCCTAAAATGTCCCTCGCTCCCTCATCTCGAATTATTCGATTATAATCCCCCGAAAAGCGGGTCGTAGATTTGCTCTAGCTGCAGCCTGGAGGATTCTATGACTTCAAACGTTTGTGCGTTGGCTCTTTCTGCATTGGTTGTTTTTGTGTCGGTTACTCCGGCTCAAGCTCAAGATGCTTGTAACAGAAATTTTCGTAATGTCTTCGGACTGTTAAATACCCAAGCTGATTGGCGCGCAGGTATTACCAACAGATCAGATCAAGCTGTCACGCTGTCTAAAGAGAGCGAGAAGATTATGAAGGACTACCGCACCAATGTTAATGATGCGGTTTATATCGACTCCTCTACTATGGCCATCGAGATCGAAGTTCAGCAGCACGCAAGGCTCAAAACGATCAATCCGCCAGCCGATTATGGAACGGGAAAATTTCCTAAGTACGGCGTAGAAGGAATACACAACGGTAAAGTTGGAATCGTTTTAGGGCTACCGGTTTCTGGTCACACCGGCGCAGAAAACGCAGCACTTTGGGCAAAGACCGACAAATATAATGTGAAAATCGAAAAAGAAGTTAATGGTCGCTATGTTGACCACAAGAATATTACCAAGCAGCAATCACAAGATGCGACGACGTTTCATGAATTAGTACTCGATATGGAAAAAGGCGTGAACTACAAAATTTCTTACTGGAGAGATGGTAGCGCTGGCCCTTACGGTTATCCAGAGGGTCGATTTATTGAATTGGTTTGGAACGGTAACTAAAGGAATTTGCGGTGCGTAACCTTTTAACTTCTCTAATTTTAGCAGCTCAGCTTTTGATTCCGTCGGCAATGGCCGATGGAAACAGCTCGCTATTTATTAAGGAGCTCAACAATCTCAGCGACGGAATCATTGCTCCCCGCGCTGATGTACCGCTGACTACTTACAATACTGAATACGCTCAGACTGTTTCAGCTCAGCAAGACCAACTTGAAACCATCTATCGAAAAATTTATGGCCTTGATGCAATTGACTCTAAAGACTTTCAAGCAAAGGCCGAGGCTGTCTACTTACTTGAAAATGAAATCGCGCTCTTCTTACAAAATATTCCGACGAAGAAAATATCGTCATTTGAGAGAAACAGTCTTTTGTACCGCGGAATTCAAGCTTATAAATCTTTGCGTACTTCAGCTGAGCAAACTTACGATAACACTCTCCGACTCATCGATATCGCGCTTCCAGGCCCAGGTGGCCCTCAAATTCGAGTCGACGCGAAGAAGCGTTTCGCTCTTTACTTGCCGAATTATCGCAGTGATGTCCCACTTTCAGATGCAGAGAAAAAAGCTTTCTACGACAGCAAGCTTAGTGGCTTCATCACCGACGGCGGTTCACTTGATGAGATCAAACTTTTGACCGGAGACGATGTTCTTCGTGATTCAAAAAATCTTTCGACCTTCGAGTACGTTCAATTGGAAAATGGCGAAGTTCGCTTCACTGCAGGTAGTGCCGGCCATCTCCTCCTCGCAGCGGGGTCGATGGTGCGCGCTGCTGGAAATATCGCAACTGTTCGCGAT
>JAYSYM010000089.1:0-2217 GCA_043727635.1 Bdellovibrionales bacterium
ATTACGCGAAGTTCGCCTTGATCTAAAAGTGCAACGCACTTTTCAATCGCAACTAAAACGTCTTTAGAATAGTTCTCAGGTTTTAAATCTGCATTCGAATAAGTTTGGTCGATGAGATTTTTTAACGCGTCCATCAGATTAACCTCGAGATTCAATAAGTTTTAGCGCTTCGCAAATTGCGGGGACGTGAATATTTAAAATTGATTGGTCATCGAGGCTGCGCTCGATTTCGTAAGTGAGAGTTGGCATCTCGCGCTCAAGGCCTGAGTAAGTTCCGAGGCAGCCCGGAGTCGGGTAGCCAATAGTTTCTTCGATGATATAGCCGGTGTGTTTTGCAATCTCTTCAGCTTCTTTTCTGCAGCCACCATTGATGTTGAGCATCGGGTGCCAAGAGTGAAGACTTAAAATGAAATTCTGTCGTTCGCGCTCTAAAAAAGAAACGAGCGCTTGGTTCTCAGGTTCGCTGTTGGCTTGCGTTCCCGGAAAGTACCTTGGGTTTGCAACTTCGCTTGTCCAATCTTTGGTTGGAAGATTGCGATTAAGATCGACTCCTGCAGAGTTCGAGCGGGTTCTTCGTAGAACGCCATCGAGATTGAACATTGGAACTAATGTGAGCTGCAGGCGATACGGGAAATCTTTAATGAAGCGTTCAAGTAAACCTTGCGCTGCAATCACTCCTTCAATTTCATCACCATGAACACCGCCAAGAATTAAAACCTTTGGTCCCTGAGAACCAAACCGGTAAGCGGTGAGGGGAAGATTCCCTCGTGATCGACCGAAGAGAACTGTTTGCATGATTACCTAAAAATTAGTGATTAAGTCCGTGAGCGCGACTCTCGCTAGCTCCTGAAGCACTCATCTCCATGAAGCGAGCTTTTTCCTTTAATTCAGGAATCGAAGTCGCGTTGACGTAACTCATACCAGAACGAATGCCACCAGTGATCTCTGAGATTACGTCTTTTACGTGACCTTTCACTGATACTTGAGTTGATTCGCCTTCAGGAGCCATGCCTTGCGGAACACCACCGCGCCAAGAAACTTGCGCAGCTTTTGACGCCATTCCGCGATATTGCTTTTTGCCGACTTTGATTTCGCCCGGTGTTTCGATTGTCCCAGAAAGCATTGAGCCAAGCATCACTGAGCTAGCGCCGGCAGCAAGAGCTTTAACGATGTCACCTGAAGTTCTAATTCCGCCGTCAGCAATTACTGGAACACCATATTTATTCGCTGCTGCTGAACAGATTGAAATTGCCGTTAACTGAGGAACGCCGCAACCCGTGATGATTCGAGTTGTGCACATTGAGCCGGGACCGATTCCAACTTTAATTGCATCCGCTCCAGCTTCGATCAAATCAACAACTCCTTCTGGAGTTGCGATGTTGCCAGCGATGACTTGGATGTTAGGGAAAGTTTTCTTAAGCCACTGAGTGGTCTCGATCATAGAAACTGAATGTCCGTGAGCGATATCAACTGTGATGACATCAGCTCCTGCATCGATCAAGTGCTTTGCGCGAAGTTGGTAATCGTCAACCACGCCGATACTTGCTCCAACATGTTGAAAACCTGCGTCTCGAACTTTTTTAACGTGAGCCACTTGGTCGTTGATATCAAGGAAGCGGTGAATGATGCCAAACGCACCGAGAGTTTGCATCGCAATAGCCATGTCACTTTCAGTGACCGTGTCCATGTTGGCGCTGATGATCGGAGTTTCAAAACTAATATTTTTAGTTAGCTTAGAAGTCAGTTGCGGTTCACGGCGTGAACGAACATCTGATTTGCTTGGAACAATCAAGACGTCGTCGAAAGTTAAACCACGACCGCGTTCACCAATTTGATCTGAATTAAAGATAAGCATCAAAGCCCCCTGTCAGTTATCAGTCTGCGACTGACTGTCTTACAAGCTGTCGATACAGGCAGAACATGAACGCTGTAGCGAGCAAACTAGTGAAAAACTCGAAAACAGACCAAGTTATACTCAGCAAAGGCTGCGATGCAAGAGAGATGTTTTCTGCATGGAAGAGTAGGGCCGGGGCGCTAGGTAAAACACCCGAAATTAGGAGAGCAATTACAACCAGCCAAAACCGTTTTTTTGTAAGTCGTTCAGACGCATTTAATGCATCGACTGAGCCTTGTTTGTAGGCAGCCTGATCGACCACTATAAACGGAACAAAGGTGAGTCTAACGAACTTAATTAAACCGGGAATTACGAAAACAGGA
>JAYSYM010000090.1:0-6883 GCA_043727635.1 Bdellovibrionales bacterium
GCGAACATGTCGGCCCGAACCAAGCAACAGTCCATTTTTTCAAGGCAATCGACATATGCATGCCAAGCGAGTCACCTGTTACGATTACATCGCAAGCAGCAACACTTACAAGCCCGTCGCGAAGACCCTTGTGAGTAGCAGACTGTATGACATTGTATCCTGCTCCGATTTGCTCATTTCGATCAGAGTCTTCTTTTCCGCCCAATAGAACAACCGAAATATTGTCGTTCTCTAATAGACGCGCAATCAACTTGCGATGAGTTTCGACAGTTAACTTTTTGTATGGAATCACACCAGCACAGCCAGTGTTCAGCCCAACGACGATCTTGCCACCCCTTGCAAACACCGCCTTACGCGAAGCAGTTTCTGCTTTCTCGTCCTCTGAAAAATGAACCGAGTATGAGTCGCGCGAGTAAGGAAGCTCTAATGCTTCTGTCACTAACTGAGTTTCAGTCTTTTGATTCTCTTTAAACTTTTTGTAATCATTCAACCCGATTTCCCAAAGTTCTTCGGCTGCGGGTGTTGCTGGAACAATGGCGCCAGTGGTGGGAACTACAGCGAAGCCGTAGACGAAATCAGCATAAGTTCGCTTAAGAACTCCAGCCGCCTCTAGCGACTTATCAACACAAAGTGCGATATCGAATTCTAAAGCCGAAAGACCAAGGAGATCTGCATTATCGGTTGTGAAAATACGATCGATCATCGAATTGTTTTTAAGTAGTTGATCAGCAGGCTTTGATGTCACCCAAGTGATATGACAATTTGGAAATTTGCGGCGAATTGCAGGCAGCAAAGCTGTTGATCGAAGGACCGCACCGAGCGCGCCCAAGTGAATGAGAAGTATTCTTGTTGAAGGAACACTCATCGACGGACAGAGCTCATCACAGATTTCGCTCTTCCCGCACGGCTTATAGCCATTAAAATTTCGACAGTCGATTATTGCCACTCTCTATAGTGTAAGTACGGTGCTCGAACCTATCTAGGAGGTCTAGGCTGAAACTGCACCAAAATCCAGGCCTATGGCAGCTCACGGCCCTTGTCGAGCTTCTTGAGTTCGGCAATGATTTTGCCAATCTTGATTTTGCTCTCGATGCGGATGATAAATTTGCGATCGTCATCGGTCAGCCAAAAGTTAATATCGCCCATAGGCTTAAACACCCCATCGATTTCAATTCGGGGGCTCATGACGATAGTTTTGAACTTTCCAAGCCTCGTATCGATTACTTCTCGTCGTACCACTGTTCCGGTGACTAGAATATTTTTGCCTTCGTGCCCCACTCGAAACTGAAGTTTCTTGCCTGGCTCGAGCTGGAATGTTCGTAAATAAAACGCAGCGCTAAATAAGTTTTGAGACCAGTTGAGGATATTCCACTCAATCTTCTGCTCTTCAACACCCTTCTCTTTCGTAATCCGCTTATCCCAATAAAAGCCCTTTAGCTTATCCCAATCAAAGTAGGATCGCGTTTCACGAAGCTGCTTTGACTCTTTCACTGACAATCGATAATTGAACGGCAGAAGATTTTCGAAATCCACGAACGTCTCAAACCAATCTTCAACTGCGTAGAACATAGCAAAGACCGAAGTCGACTCGGCCTTACCTTTGAAATGATACGCTTTGCGACCGTTCACTTGAACCGAAGGTTCAACATCTAAGGAAATGTCACCTGCAGCAACACCGAAGTAACTCGCTTCAAGCACAACTTTCTCACCAACGCGGAATGGATCTTTAATTGGACGACGTCCAATGAAACCAGCAGCGTCTTCAAACTCAGGTTCTTTTTTTCCGGCAATTGCAGGAGTAGCGGCGGCGGCAGTTTTTGCTTTTGCCTTAGCTTCAAGTGCAGCTTTTGCCACAGCCTCTTTAGCTTTTTTAGCAGCAGCTTTTTCAGCAGCCGTCACTGGCACTGGAGTGGGAGCCGCAGCAACCTTCGGCTCTGGCCCAGGCAATCGAACATATTCACCCGAGGCCGTAATGACTTGAACTTTTAAAATGTCTTCGTATTCTTTTTGCGCCAGAACTTCTTTTGCATTTTCTGGAGCTTCAAGTGTCTTCGAAGCGCAGCCAGATGTCGCAGCAGCTGTAAATGCCAATGCTCCACAAAGAACGATCTTGAATGTTTTGTTCAAATTAAACTGCTGCACGCATTGCCATTCTAAGCACCACTACACACTCAGGTCTATTGAGCAGTTTAAGTGGTCTAGTCATCAAAGGTCTTCCAGCGGCGATGAATCCACATCCATTGTTCAGGATATTTTCTAACAATGGCCTCGATCTTATCAGTATAAATTTGTGTCAAAAGTCGCACTTTCGTATCTCGTAAAATCGCGTCAGTATCTGAATCAAACGAATCAGTCGGAAGCTCTGGTTCAAAAACCATCTCACATAATCCATCGTCACGACGAAAAGTATAACATGGCACAACAGGGGCGCCCGTTCGCGCTGCCATTAACGCAAGACCTGCAGCTGTACCGGTTTCCATCCCAAAAAAGGTAGTTCTCACTCCAATCGGTGGCCCCATAAACTGATCGAGCACAAATACCACAGCACCATTCTTCTTGAGCGCCCGAAGGATATCAAACGAGCTTTTCTCGTGCGCAATAAACTTTGTACCGTGCTTCGCTCGCATGCCAAACCACAAGTCATTGAGCCAACGAGTCTTGAATTGTTTAGAAATTAAATTAATTGGAATTCCAAATCTTGAAAGACCAGCTATCGCCAAATCGCCATTGCCCAAATGGAGCGTTAACATCAACACACCTTTATTTTTAGCAAAGGCAGCTTGTAGATGTTCCATTCCGGTGATGACGAACGTTTTTTCGAAATTTTCTCGTTTTGTAAATGGAAAACTCGTGAACTCTACGAGCGTCCGACCCATGTGTTTAAGAGACTGACGAGCGATTCTCACGTGCTCCTGCGGTGGCAATTGCGGAAACGCACGAGCAACATTGTTAATGGCAACTTTTCTTCTTATCTGGAATACGTCGAACCAAAGCAAACCAATTGAGTTACCGATGGCAACTTGAGCCCCTTGGGGCAAAAAATAAAATAGCGCACTAAACGCGCGAAAAAATACTCCGGCGAATTGTTTCATATAACTCTTCTAATTGAACGCTAGCTAACTCGAGTCGCGACATGAAGACCGGCATATCCGGCTGCCAAGTAGAAAACTTCACTGCGTCTTTTTCGGTTGTCACAACCAATTGAGCGCCAAGCTGTGAAGCCAAAACTTCGATGTCGTTAAAGTCTTTCTTTGAATACGGATGATGGTCAGGAAAAATCTTATGTCCCACTAATTCAATTTTGAGTCCACCAAACAATCGCTCGAAAGCTTTTGGTCGCCCGATCCCTGAGACTAGCAAAACTTTCTGACCACCTAGTTCAGGCAAATCTAAACGCTCACCAGACTTCAAACTCTGAACTTCACGAATCACGTAACTTACTTCAAAAATTGGAATCTGCGGCCGAGCGTGATCTCTGATGAGTACTCGAATTTTTCTAAGCCAAGGCTCTGATGCTAAATTGACTTTATTAATTACAATTGCGTGAGCCCGCGACAATGACGAGAAACTCTCGCGACCTTGACCCCAGGGCAGCGGAAAATAATGTTCGATTGGCTCAGTGGCATCTATGACCACTAGATCAAAATCGCGAGCCAAATATCGATGCTGAAATGCATCGTCAGCGATCAACACATCAGCCGTTTCTTCGGCCTGCTTTGCGACCGCCACTTTGTTGGCTCCAACGAACACTCGAGCTTGGCCTTTCAATTCTTGCGCAAGCCAGAAAGGCTCATCACCATATCGAGAAGCATCACCCTGGGTACTCGACACCTCTTCCACTCCGCGAACTTTGCCACCGTAACCTCGAGAAATAATAGTCACTCGCTTTTCGTCGTTCGAAAATCGACGAGCGAGGAATGCCGTTAGCGGCGTCTTGCCAGTCCCGCCGGCAGTGATATTGCCGATACTGACTACAGGAATTTTCACCTTTGTTACTTTTAAAACTCCCTTAGCAAATGAGACTGTTCGGAGCTGAACACCAATCGCATAAAGGACACCGAAAGGAGCAAGATAATTTCTCAAGCCTGGCTCCCCATGTATTCACTCAAAATCTTCGCAACTTTTTCAGTTGCCCCACGCGCGCCTAACTTTTGCTTCACCTGTTTGAGCTTAGCATGAGTGCTCTCGCGATATTGTGGATCAGAAATATATCGACCAAGTTCCTTTGCCATATCTTCCGGATTCGCCTGCTCTTGAAAAAGCTCTGGCACCACCCGTTCATCCATAATCAAATTAACAAGCCCAAAAAACTTTGTGTGAGTGACAAGTTTCTTCGCAAGCCATGCCGTGACCGAATTCATTCGGTACATGATCACCATTGGCTTCTCCATGAGACCAACCATTAAGGTTGCCGTACCTGATGCGCACAGAATCGCATCAGTCAGCTGAACCATTTTCACTGGATCATCTTTCACAATTTGAATTGGAAGATCAAGGCCCGTGATCTGGTGCGAGAGTTCATCACGGTCAAGCGACGGGGCTACCAACAGAAACGGCCTTACTTTTGGATGAGTCTTCATGAGCACGCGAATTGTATCGAGCTGCACTTGTAAGTGATGTTTAATTTCAGACCTTCGACTGCCCGGCATTAACCCGATAACAAATTCGTTATCGAGTACGCCATAACGTTGACGTCGCTCACGCCGAACACCGTCGTCAAAAGATTCGCGATGAAGCTCATCGAGCAATGGGTGCCCTACGAAGCTCACTTTCATGTTGTTCTTTTGATAGAACTCTTCTTCAAACGGAAAAAGCACCAAAATGTGATCAACCACTTTCTTAATCAAGTTTACGCGACCCGTGCGCCACGCCCACACCTGAGGAGAAATGTAATAGATCACCGGGATCCCGAGCTTCTTAAGCTTCTTAGCTAGGCGCAAATTGAAATCTGGATAATCAAGCAGAAGAGCGAACTTTGGTTTTCGCTTTGCGGCCTCATCAACCAGTGCATGAAAAGTTTTTCGAATTAACGGAAAGTGCGCAATGACTTCTTGAAGACCAACGACTGCTAAGTCTTCTGATCGGCCGAGAACTTCAAAACCAAGTTTCTCCATTCCGCGAGACCCGATACCGAAGGTTTTTACGTTTTGCCCTTGCGATTCCCAATGCTCGAGAAGTCGCTGAGCGTAGATGCTACTCGATGCCTCCGCAGCAATGATTAAGACTGACGGTTCAGAGTCGCCAGCCATTTAAACGAAACCGTTACGAGACAGTCGATCCCAGATCTCTTTTTGAATGGTCTCTGCAACTTTCATCGCGATTAATCCATCTTCACCAGAAACAATCGGACGAGATTTCGTTTGAATCGCATGAATGAACGCCTTGGTCTCTTCTAACAGAGCATCGGCTTTTTCCATACTCCAGCTATCGAACTCAAGAGGGATATTTCCGTCAGACCACTCACCTTTTTTGGTCGTGAGATTGAGCTCGCCAGTTCCGAAATCCATCGAAAGGTACTGAGCTTGCTGAAACACTCGAAATTTTCTCATCGAGTTCTGAGAAACTCGGCTTGCAGTCAAATTAGCAACTGTTCCCGACTCAAACTCTAAGCGCACGTTTGCGATATCAATTGTTTTAGTCAAAACCGGAGTGCCGACAGCCGAGACTGTAGTAACATTCGATTTAACCAGCGAGAGTACAACGTCAATGTCGTGAATCATCAAATCCATGATCACATCGACATCAGCCCCACGCGGTTTGAACGCAGCTAACCTGTGACACTCAATGAATAAAGGGCGACCGAGTTTTTCTTTGGCCGCTGACAACGCCGGATTGAATCGCTCAACGTGTCCAACTTGCAAGCGTACGTTTTTCTCTGCTGCGATCCGCACCAAGTCTTCACCTTGCGCAACTGTCGCAGTCATCGGCTTCTCCACGTGCACGTGGATTCCTGCACTCAGCAACATTTTCGCTACGTCGTAGTGAGCCTGCGTACTCGTCGCAACAGTTACTGCATCAACTTTTCCGATTAAAACTTTAGGGTCAGTGAAGCTCTGCACACCCAGTTCAGTTGCAATCTCTTTTGACCGCTCGGCACTCGCATCGCAAACGCCGACGAATTCAATTTGTTCAGGCGACTGAGCCGCTATTGCTTTGTATTTCTGTGCGTGAAAACGTCCGAGGTAACCGACCCCGACAACTGCACACCGAATCCGAGATTGTAGCGACTGACTCATTTAAGACTCCCTTTATCCTACGAGGGCGAGGCCTCGTTCTGATGAACGGATAAAGTTTAATAGGTAATCGAGGGCATCAGACTTAGGACACTCTTTATCGATACGCTCCAGAGCCTCAGCTACTGTCGAGCTTCCCTTTGTTAAAATTCGAATCGCACGATTCACTGATTCGATATCTTCTTTTTTATAACCAGCGCGCTCAAGTCCGATTCGATTAGTAGCTCGAATTACTGCATACCGACCTTGCGCCATCGAATAAGGAACGATGTCTTTATTTACGGCGCTATCACCTGCGACGAACGCAAACTTACCGATGCGACAGAACTGATTAATCGCACACACTCCACCAATTCGAGCGAAGTCTTCAATTGTTACGTGTCCAGCGAGCTGAGTGGAGTTTGCGATAACAACGTTGTTACCGAGGATGCAATCGTGAGCTATGTGAACATAAGCCATAATTAAACAACCATTGCCGAGTTGAGTGACACCGCCACCTGTTGGTGTTCCGATGTTCAAAGTAGCCATCTCGCGAATCATATTGTTATCGCCAATGATGAGCTTAGTCGGTTCACCTTTATATTTTAAATCTTGAGGTGGACCACCTATTACACAACTGGCAGCGAACAGATTGTTCTTTCCGATTTCAA
>JAYSYM010000091.1:0-6875 GCA_043727635.1 Bdellovibrionales bacterium
GCCGAACGAATTAAGTTAATACTCGCTCGTGGGCTTCCGCCGACTTTGATTAAATTCTCAATTTGTCCCAATCCGTGTTTAGCAGGCTGACGAGTCGCCATCACAATTTCAACAATGTAGTTTCGAATTTTTTCATCGACATAAATCTGATCTACACGTGAACGCGCACGAAGCAGTTCATCAGCTGAAATAACCGGCTCGATCTCAGGATGCTTGTCTTGCCCCATGCGATTCATAATCTCGAGCTCTTCAACTTTCGAAGGATAATCAACTAAGATCTTAAACATGAATCGATCCATCTGCGCTTCTGGGAGAGGATACGTACCTTCTTGTTCGAGCGGGTTTTGCGTTGCCAAAACTAAGAATGGTTTTTCTAAAATGTAAGTCGTGTCACCGATCGTCACTTGTTTTTCAGCCATCGCTTCAAGCAATGCTGATTGAACTTTTGCGGGCGCTCGGTTGATTTCATCGGCTAAAACGATGTTTGTAAAAATCGGGCCCTTTTTAACGGTGAAATCACCCGACTTCGGATTGAAGACCATCGTTCCAATCAAATCTGACGGAAGAAGATCGGGGGTAAATTGAATCCGTTGGAAGTTGAGTGAGATTGCTTTCGACACTGATGAAATCGTAAGGGTCTTTGCGAGACCTGGAACACCTTCAAGTAAGATGTGTCCTCCGGTTAGCATTCCCATCATGATGCCCTCGAGCATGTCTTTCTGCCCAACGACTACCTTTGATACTTCTTTGAGCATTCGCTCGACGAACTGACTCTCTTGCTGAACGGCTGCATTGAGTGCACCAATATCAACTTGCACGATTTGTTTCTCCTCGAAAAAAATAAGTCGAATGAAAGATCCATTCTCGCGCCGATTGACGTGTGATTTCAATGGTTTTCGGTTGCTCGTAAGGCTTCGAAGCGTCAGACTAGACCCGAATGAAAACACCATCACCAAATCGTATTTGGGTGAACATTGCGACAGCAACTTCGTTGCTGATGATCATTGGGCAAATTGTTGCGGGACGCTACGGACTTTTGTTCGGCTTTCTCCTCGCACTTGTGCTGAATTTTTTGATCTTCCTCTATCCGAGCATTCGACTCTTTCAGCTCTTTCCAAATCAGCAGCTCGAGGGACAAGATCCAAACAACATCTTAAGCAACGTGGAGGATCTCTCTCGAAGAGCCGGCATCCCAACGCCCAGCGTTTACATTATCGAGATCCCCACTCCGATTTGTTATTCAGTTGGCTTAACCCAAACTTCGAGTGCGATTTTTATTTCAGAAGGAATGATTGATCGCTTAGATCCAAAAGATGTGAAGACAGCTTTAGCTTTTGAGGTGGCAAGAATTTATCGTTTCGACTCTTTAGCTGGGACAGTGAGTGCATCTCTGGCTGGAGCGCTGAGCGTCAAGCCTCTTCGTCGGATCTTCGCACCTGTGGTTGCCTTACTCGTACGTATCGCACTTCGTCGCAAAAGTTTCTTCGGCGCCGATCAGGAAGCAGCTCGGCTACTAGACCAAGATCCTAAAGCTCTTGCTCAGTTGCTTTGGAAGCTGGACTCCTATACCCAAACTCTGCCAGTCGAAGTCGCCTTACCGTTTGCGCATTTGTTCATTGTCACTCCCTTGACGGGGCGAGTTCGCGACTCATATCTTTCTTTGCAGCCGGCAGTGAAAACTCGCATTAGCAGGCTCACTGGTCATTATCCGGTTTAAAAAAAGTTCGACAGCAAAAGTAGGTAGTACAAATGCCAAGCCAAAAAGCAGACCAAAGATCAGACCAACAAGCTCTTCAAGCTAATTTTTCAACGCTCACTCTTTCGATCGGCTCGTCGGCTGCGATGGCTCTTGGCCTGGTGCCAAATCCAGTATCTGGCAAAACCGAAAAAGATGTCGAGGTAGCAAGGTTCAACATCGACCTGCTTCGCATGCTCAGAGAGAAAACTAAAAATAATTTAAATGCCGACGAGAAAACTTTTTTAGATTCGGTGGTTGCTGATTTGCAGTTGAAGTTCGTGCAAGCGGCTAGTTCCGATAACACTCAACAAAAAAATTAAATACCGGAGTCGAAAATGGTTCATTCGCGATTTTTCCGCTTCCTTCTTTTTTCAATTCTTTCCTTCGCAGTTGTCGTATCAGCTGCTGATCTCAAAAAAGATCCTCCGCTCAATCTCTCAAAACTGGGCGATCCCCTCCCGCGAAATCTTTTCGTCGAGCTATCCAAACTCATCAATCCTTCGATTGTCAGCATATCAACTGCACAAAACGTTCGAGCGAACCCGCGAATGCCTCGTGGCTATCGCGATCCAATGCAAGAATTTTTAGAAGAATTCTACGGCGGAGGAGGGTTTTCTCGAGGAGATAACTCTGGGCCTCAACCTCAGGGACTCGGATCAGGCTTCATCGTAAGTGCGGATGGCCTCATCGTAACAAACAATCACGTGATCGAAGGCGCTGACATCATTCGAGTTACGCTTGATTCAAACAGCCAAACATTCTACGAAGCTGAAGTCGTCGGCCGTGATTCAAGAACTGATATTGCACTTCTGAAGATCGAAGCGAAAAAGCCACTGCCGGTTGCGCCACTCGGAACCAGCTCAACAGTGCAAGTTGGCGAATGGGTCGCTGCTTTCGGGAATCCTTACGGCCACGCACACACGATGACGAAAGGAATCATTTCGGCTGTCGGTCGCGAGCTTGGTGAAATCAATAAATTTCCGTTTTTACAAACTGACGCCAGCATTAATCCCGGAAACTCAGGGGGCCCACTCGTCAACGCAAATGGATACGTCATCGGCGTCAACACAGCCATCGATGCTAGAGCTCAGGGAATTGGTTTCGCCATCCCAATCGACAACGTGAAAACTATTGTTGAGCAGCTTAAAAAAGATGGACGCGTTCGACGAGGATATATCGGAATCGGACTTCAACCAATTACGCCGCAGATCGCGCAAAGCTTAGCTTTACAGAATCTAGATGGTGTGATGGTTGCGCAGGTTGATGAGCGCGGCAATGCGCGCAAAGCAGGTGTTGAACTCTACGACATCATCAAAGAGATCAACGGTAAGCCGATCGTTACTTATATGGATCTGCAGAATATTGTTGGTGACGCCGACATTGGTTCAAAAATAAAAATGAAAATTCTTCGACTACAAAACGAACGCTTAGTCGAGAAAACAGTTTCGGTAGCTGTCGGCGAAAACAATGAGACTACTTCGCCAAAGCGAGAAACTAAGACGTACTTAGGCCAAAAAGCTCCATTCGAGTTAGGCTTTAAAGTCGCTGACTTCAACGTACGCGTCGCTGAAGAACTCGGAATTCCGCAAGGAACGCCGCAGGCGCCGATTGTTATTGAAGTTGATCGGAATACTATCGCTAGCAAGGCTGGCTTACATGTTGGAGACGTGGTTCTCGATGTAAATCGTCAGGGCGTAAGACGAGCCACCGATGTCATTCGCCTTTTGAAAAAAGGGCAAAACATTTTGCGAGTTGCTCGCGGCGGGCAAGTCGCACTGGTCCCAATGCAGGTGAAGTAGCTTATCTCACTTTCTTAGCTCACTTTCATTGCCGCGACTGATCTCCCTGGCGCAGCCTCATCCACTCGCAATACGCGAAGTAACTCGGTAACGAACTTCGCGTCGAGTTCATCCGAATAGAAGTTCCGGAGTTTGATCGCCGCCTCTTTCGGAGTGATCTTGATAGTTCCCCCATCGACCGGAATGATCAAACTGCAGAACCGATCCGCAACTGCAATAATTCTAGCGATCGGATGAACTGCTTCGCCCTTCAATCTAAGGGGGTACCCTGAGCCAAAAATATTTTCGTGATGCTGCGCTACTATGACGCCAATGTCCTCGGGCAGAGAAGGAATTTTCTCTACGATGTCACGCCCACGCAGTGGATGTGTTTCGATGTGCTTGATTTCGCTAGCAGTTAAATGAAGACGCGACTTTTCAAGGAGTTCGACTGGCAACTCTCTCTTGCCGATTTCGTGAAGGAGACCTGCCATTGAAACTTTAAATAAAGTGTTCGCTGACTTCCACCCGTGCTGACGTGCGATCAAGCATGAGAAAAAACTAACTGCAACCGAATGAGCATAAAGTTTATTAGAGTGCCCTTGGAATCCAGCTACAAGTTGCAAAATATCCTGGTCATCTGAAACCAACTGTACAGTACTTTCAAGCATCTGCTTGGCCGGCCCCAAAGTCTCGGGATCAATTTCGGCGATGAAACACCTTTCAGCAATAGCCTCAGAAGTATTCTGCAAAAGTTTAAGTTTCAATTGCTTGCTTATATGCGGACTTTTCACAGCGGATTGGCTGACTTTAATATTGAAGTCGACATATCTTGAGAAGTCTTCGAGCGCGACAAACAGAAAGTCGACCTTACGTTCTTGATAAACCTTTAGTCGCTCCACCGGGATTGAATCCCCGCGATGCGCCACCTTCACATACTTTGTTTCCGCTAAACGAACGTAGAGATCAGAAACCAAGTGGGTCGATGAAATGAATTCGCTAATATGGATCTGACAGAATTTATTGGCGTTTGGATTTTCTTTGCTGTCACTTTTGCGATCCGGATTAAGTGCATCATCAATAACGCCAAGGAGAGTATCCGCCTTAAACGGCTTAGGCAAAAATCCATTCGCACCCAAATCAAGGGCCGCTTTGGATTCTAAAATTTCAGAAAACCCTGTCATCACTACGACTGGAACTTTTGAAGTCTTTCTTATGTGAGCAAGAAGCTGAACTCCATCTAGTTCCGGCATTCTCACATCAGTAATCACTAACGAGAAACTCGATGGACTGATATCGAAGATGGTTTTAGCCATCAAACCGTTTGCCGCTTCACGAACTTCGAAGCCAGCGACAGTGAGCTTTTTTTCAAGCAAACGCCTGAAAATAGCATCGTCCTCAGCTAGCAAGACGACTTTCCTATCTGTATTGATTAACTCGTCCATAGTTGCCCCCGTACCAAATCTGATCGGACGCAAAATGAAGTATGTTTAGCTTGTCTAAAAATCGTAAACAGTTTCTTAAAGATATTTAAGAACGAAGCGCGAGTGTTCCAACTCAAGACAAGATTGTTACTTTGTGTAAGGAATTATCTGACGTCCCTTGTAGTATTCCAGAACTTTCCTAGCGGTATTAGAGTTTCGCTCAACTTGCTGATATTTGAGGCCAGCTCGATTAGCTTTACTTTGAAGTCCAATTTTTACGAAAGGATTTGCAGGGTCAGAGTAATGCATTGGCCCTGTATAGAAATCAAATCTACCTACTCCCGTAATCGCAGCACCGGTGTCTGTCACGATGAAGTAGCCTTGATGAAGATTTCCATCAGGCAGCGTGATCTTTGCGTTAAATACTTCAGGAACATAAATAACGTCGCCTAGTTTATATCGGTTTCGATCAGCTGCTATACTCACGAATGGCTGCAAACAAAGATTTGCCATTCCCAACCCGTATGGGCATACGTCTCGGTCAATGATTTTGAATCGTGGAACACCGTCTTCGGCTCCTACATAATTTATTAGGTATTGACGATTATCTCGTGTTCGAACGAGACCCGATCCTTGCATTTGAACTGCGTAGTAAAACTTCGAGCAAACTTTTATCTCAGTTTTTCCTGATAGAATCGTTTGACCTTTTTTCGCTTTAAATGAGCGAGTGTCATCCGCGCGACACGATCTAAACGGAGAAGTGTCATTGCTTGGCAAGTAATAGACCGTTGGTTTTAATAGTTGAGCGCGACCCAAATCTGATTTGAGGGTCTGAATGCCATTGCCGTCCTTCTTTGACTCTTCTTTATCTACGGTCTTTTCATCTTCCGTTTTAATTTCTTCTTCTAACTGTAATTCGATCTGCTCTTCTGGCTGTGTCTCTGGCTGTGTCTCTGGTCGATCACCCAAATCAAGCTCAAGCTGTTCTTCAGTCGTCTCATTGTCATCGATGTAATACGCATCGATCGCATCATCGCTCGCTGACTGCGATTGATTACGGGGCATCGAGCGAAGCCCTGGGCCGCAACCGATTATGCTCATCAATATAGATAGGACTATCAGCGATTTCACAGGAGTCTCCCTCCTTATATCAACTTCAAAACCCATACTCGCACCGCTGCGGCACTTGATGAGCTTGAGAGAAACGACCCTAAATTTTTTGCTCTAGGTGGGCCCAAAATTGGCTTCAACTCAACTGTCTAAAGTGTAAACACACGTGGCACTATTTCATCTCACTCAGAATGTTCAAGGGGTTAGCAGCAAGTTCTGTTAAAACTTTGTCTGAAGTTTAAACACGAGGAACTTGTTTATGTACCTGCGAAATATGAAATTGATGTCGGCCATTATTGTGATTGGAATGACGAATACTGCAGCAGCAGATAATCTTATTACTCGCTGGTTCGCAGGACCTAAAGCCGAAGCACCCGCAAAAACAAAGCCGTCTCCTCCTGCAGCGAAGCCCGCAGCAAAACCTGCCGTTGTAAAAGGTGAGCTAGTTTACGTTGTTTGTTCCGACGAAGGTGGCGCTCGCGTTCGCGGCAACGACATGAAAGCAGTTTTGTTCAGCGCCAACTCTCTTGAAACTCTCAAGCCTTTTCAAGGTTGGGGTGAGAATAAAAAGTCTCTCAATGTCGGTGGCGAGAAAGTTTCGTTCGTTCGCGTTCAATTTGATTCGACTGAGAACCGCTCTACTAATGTTGGATGGATCGCAGAAAAGTTTGTGAAGATCAGAAGTCAGTGCCCTGCCGCTGTAGCTGCTGATAAGTTTCAGGGAAGCAGCGTACAAGTGGCGACTTTAAGTGCCGGTAACTGCTGTCGCTTCCCTCTCACGCATCATCCATACCTTTCATATACAACTGGCGAGCGAATGTTCGG
>JAYSYM010000092.1:0-2204 GCA_043727635.1 Bdellovibrionales bacterium
CTCAACAGCTGTTGGTAAAGAGGTTTACGTTCGTGCTGCCCAGGCAGGTAAGCGAATTCAACTTTCGATGAGCGCTCGGAATCCGGCCATCATCTTTGCTGACGTGGTTTTGCAGGAAAATATGGAAGCGATTGTTCAAAGCTTCTTTGATTTTCACGGACTAGGCCGATGGCGAGCATCACGAATCTTCGTTCAGGAGTCGATCTACAAATCGTTTCTCGACGAGCTTAAAGCACACTTAGCGAAGAACCTCAGTTATCTAGGTAATTTGAGCGCTAAAGACAAAGCAAACTTTGAAGCTCAGTTTAATCAAGCTATATCCGAAAAAGGAAAAACGCTTCTCTCTCTAGAAGGTAAAGAACTCGCTCCGCGAGCGATTTTCGACCTAACTAATTGTTCGACTTTGCAACAAGACGAAATCGATGGGCCATTAATCACGGTATCCAGTTTTAAATACCAATTTGATGCTTTGAAATACGCAAACTTATCGCCGTTAGGAAAAGCCGGATATGTTTGGAGCAATGATCTCGAGAAAGCAAAAAAGGTAGCCCGCAAATTAGAAGTCGGGCGAGTGTTCATAAACGAACTACCAAAAACATTCATTACGGATCGATACATGGGCGCAAAAGAATCAGGGTTCGGAGCAGAGGGAGTTAAAGACTTACTTGAGTTTTGCAGCCATACTGTTAATGTAACATAATATAACTTATCAGCAACGTTATCATAGGGCGCACAGAGCGATTTACTCATTAAAAAGCCAGGTTTTCACGCCTGGCTTGGTAGTCTTTGAGTCCGTTTAGCGAAACATATATCTACGGTCGTTTCTAATCCTCTTCTTCGATGTAGTAATTTTCCGGCTCAAAACTCGTTCCAGATTTAATATCCTTCAACGCATCTTGATCTGCTGTTGGAGCAGATAAAGCTCCGGTATTTACTAGCGCATGATTTTTGACTGTCGGATCAGACAACGTGTAGTTATCGGTCATGAACTTCGAAGTTGTATCTTCAAGGCCCATACCGGTGCCGTTACCGATTAATCCGTAGCGAAGATTGCGATCTCGTGCCATGCCACCGGGTAAATCGGTTTGCGAATAGCTCACCTTTGTATCATCCATTGGTTCAGACGTTGATCCAGAGAGAACTTCATCATCTTCAATAGCGGCGTCGTCATCAGAGCGGTCAGCTACACCGTCATCTGAATGATAAACATTGTCGTCACCAAGGTCTTCTGAACCTGAGCCACTTGTTTGTCCTGCGTTTAAATCTACAGGTGCTGCAGCGGTTGTCGTCCCTGAATTTATATCATTGGCGCGAGTAAGGGCTCGATCGTTATCGTACCTCGAGTCGCAACCTGTTAGGCCAACAGCTGCGAAGAAAGCAGCACTTAAAGCTATTTTGTAATTCATATTTCTTCCCCTTTGAAATGTGGTTCTCAAATGTCGCTGATCAAACCTCCCGACACATGCTTCATTACACACCCATCGCACAAGGGACGAATGACGACGTGATGTAGAAGATTTTAATTTAAATGCAAACGGGAGTTTAGGTCACTTCTGGCTGAGCACAGAGTTCGCGTCTAACTTAGCGATTTGAAGGGCTGAAACAAACCTGCTGAAGTTTTTGGTCTGGCTTTTGAGTAAGCTCAAGACGAAAGGATTCTGGATCTCACCACTCACCAATGTTTTTGAGACATCAGTAAGAAAGACTCGCTCGGGATAGATAAAGCCATTTCGATAACCGAAAACACCTTGAAGATGTTCGACTGCGCGAAGCGCACCGAAGCGCCCGCCTAAGCCGATTAAGCAAATCGGTCGAAATTCAAATGTGTCGGGATATTTCCAGTGATCGATAAAGTATTTTAGTGCTCCTGGCATTGAGCCGTTGTACTCGGGTACAACAACAATAATTCCGTCGGCCGCTGTCACTTTCTTTATCGCCTCTTGCATCGAGACCGGTTGGTTTTCGCTGTAATGAGCGCCGTCAACTTCAGTCAAACCAACTTTCGCTAAGTCGATAATCTCGACTTGCTCACCCTGCTCTTTGTAGAGGGACTGCATGATTTTACAAACTTCAGCAGTTTTTGAGTTGGGTCGGTTTGTGCCTGAGATGATGTATTTCAAATTTCTAACCTGCTGAAGCCAAGCTTTTCTGCTTTCTTCAAATCAGCAGGAGCAATTTCATAAGTATTAGCTGTGCCAGTTGGC
>JAYSYM010000093.1:0-2202 GCA_043727635.1 Bdellovibrionales bacterium
ACGCCTGGGGAATATTATTTTGTGATATCAATGAAAACGGATTTTTGGGCAGCGGGAGTGACAAGAAAACTTCCGGTGCCAACCGGGATCGCTAAACGCACTTGTAGCAAATAACTTCGAGAAGCAGCTACGGTCGGTACATCTGCTGCAATCTGAAATCTTCCAAGATCATCACACTTAACACCCTTACCCGCCCACGGCGCTACAGGTGTCGAGCCATCAACGAACTGATACTGAATATCGCTATCAGCGAACTCTGCATCATCACAATATCCACCAATGTCCACTACCCGATTTGAAGCCGGAAGATTTACATCTAAGAGCGAGATGCGCGTATTAGTCAGTTTAATCGAAAGGCCATCTATGGTTTGGTTACAATTTGAGCCGCACGAGCTTGAGAGGTCTGCCTGAGCTTGAGAATCGTACATCTGGTACCCGCTACAGTTCTGGAAAGCGAGTGACGTGGCGAACAGAAGTCCAAAGCCTACAACTACCTGACTGACTTTCTTAATTGAAGCTGGATTCACTTTGCGAGTCTCCTAACTTGATACATATCGACTGTTTTGTTTAGAGACTTCAGCTCTTTTCTACTAGTGTCTCACTTTGAGATATGAGAGCTTCTTTTCATGACTTTCGTAGTGAGCATTTTACTTTTCGCCAGCCTTCAATCTCAAGCGCAGACGCCATTTCGGTTTCACGTTCCGAATGAACCTGCCTCACTTGCCCCGTCACAACTTGGCTCGGCTGATGTTAGCTTGCTTTTTCACAATCTCTACCGAGGACTTTATTCTTTTTCGAATGAGAAAGGCTTGCATCTAGAGGGTGCTGAATCGTGTGCGTGGTCGAAGCAAAATTTAGTGCTAACTTGTAAGATTTCAAAAAAGTCATTATGGAGTGATGGAAAGCCGATTGAGGCAGGTGATTATGTTAGGGGCTGGAGAGAGTTATTCTCAGGCAACGCAAAACCCGCCAGCAGCGAACTCCTCCTCAATTTGAAAAATGCTCGCGCAATTTTGAAAGGCGAGAAAAAATCTGATCAGTTGGGGGTTTTCGCCGTCGATGCGAGAACACTTCGAATCGAATTTGAAAAGAAAGATTTTGAATTTTTGAATAAGTTAGCCGTGGTAACACTGGTGCCAATCCGTTCAGAAAAGTTTCCTGATCGGGCGAAGGGAAGTGAGCTAATCACCAACGGGCCATATAAGATTGTAAAGTGGAAGATTGGTTCTCGCCTCACTCTTGAACCAAATAAGCTCTTTCGTCCTGGTTCGGCGGCTTCGCGACCGATCGTCGAAATTCTTTTTATTGAAGAAGATCTGACAGCATTAAATCTTTACGAAACTGGTGAGCTAAGTTTATTGCGACGACTCCCAACTCAGCACTATGGAAAATATGCCTCGCGGCCTGATTTCAAAAATTTTGCTGTGGCACGCTTCGACTACTTAGGATTCGGCGACGAAATTGCAAATCGACCACACTTAAGAAAAGCCCTCGCACTTTCTGCAAATTACGCAGAACTTCAAAAAATTTATAAATCGCCGGGAATGCCTGGATGCCCTGCCCTCTCAGAAAAATTGTTCGCCAATTATCCTTGCGTAAAATTCAATTTGGTTGAGGCAAAAAAAGAATTAGAACTGAGTCGCAAAACTGAAAGTCTTCCGCCCCGCCTACAAATCGCGTTTTCAAAATTGGGTGGCGATTCTGTACTTCAAGGCATGGAGTGGTTTCATTCTCAATGGACCAAAAATCTTGGGCTTCAGATTGACCTCACACCGATGGAACAAGGCGTCTTTCTTTCAGCATTGAAAGACAAACCTCCAGCGATTTTCAGAAAAGGTGTTGGGTTAGATCGACCAACTTGCCTGGCAGCTGTCGAAACTTTTATTTCTGGTGGCCCAGAAAATTTTTTAAAGTTCAATGAGCCAAAATATGAAGCGCTAGTTTCGCAACTTGCGGTCGCCAAAACTGAATCACAAAAGAAGAATCTGTGTTCAAAAGCTGTCGGTTATTTGCTTGATCAGTATCGAATAATTCCACTTGGTCGATTCATGGTTTCAACGCTAGTGAGCCCAAAGTTTAGTGGCTGGACTATGAATGAGCTTCAGCAACTAGACCTCAGCGAACTTAAGCGCTCGCCTTAGATCGAGAGTTAAACCAAATCACTCTAGTGTACCTACTCTCGGTTCGATAAGAAATACGAGG
>JAYSYM010000094.1:0-2194 GCA_043727635.1 Bdellovibrionales bacterium
ACTTCGAAGGTATCGTCGTTGGCGATTCACACCCGGGAAATTTCATCTACTCGCCTCTCGCAGGCAAAATGAAATATTTCATGATGGACATCAAAGACGCAGGCAAAGGCCCTTTGATCAGCGACATTGCTCACCAAATCATGGCCACTAATGCAATTTTCGAAGAGGGAGAAGAAGATCTCGACCGCTCAACTGAGCGACAACTCGAAGCTTATCTTGCGGGCCTCAAGGGCAAACAATTTGAAGCCCACGATCGAATTAGCGAGATCTTCGAGAACACAAAAACTGACTACAAAGAAAGTGTCGACGAGTACGTTGACGATAAAACGACCGGCTCGAGATTTAGATTAAAAGACGAGAAGATTGAGGCTTTAGAAGACCATATCTCGAGCAAGGTGAAACTCACGAAGACTAAAAACGATATCACTAAAGCCGTTACTTCAAATTTGAAGGGCGCAAAAGTTTTGGATTATGCCTACCGTCCGCGAGAGCGCGGTGGCTCAAAAAATCTACTCCGTTACTGGGTTCTAGTTAAACAACGTAATACAAAATTTATTTTAGAATTTAAAGAGATCGATGCTCCGGCAGTTGCTCAGTACACACCACAACTCCCTGCTATTAAACGATTTAATCTCATCATGAAAACGCTGTGGGGAACTTTAGATCCTCATTACCAAGCCGTTGAAGTTGCTGGTGCTCCGTTTTGGATGCGTCCTAAAAAAGTCGACATGTTCGACGTTCCTTATAAGCAAAAAGATAAAGATGCTCGAAAGTTCGTTCGTCATTTAGGCGCCTACGATGCGTATATCTTGGGTCGCTACCATGGTGGCCAAGCTGAAACTAAAAAGTATAAAAGCTTAGTTGAAGAGAAGTTTGACCAGCTAGTTGAAAGCATCAACGAGATGTCTGACGATTACATCGATCGACTTGTTGGAAAAGTCGAAACGCTTCAAGAATCTAAAACTTACCAATAATTCGAAATATATTTTTCTGGCTATGTTTTTGGCTATGTTTTGGGGCCGCTCAACGGCACCTGTTCAGTTGATTAACAGTCTTACACTGTTGTCTAACTTATCAACTAGTCAAAATTGCCTGTTGAAACAGTAACTTACGCGATCGCCTAGCTTCGTCGAGGCGATTTCTTCACGGCACCTATCATGCAAACTCTGTTAGTGGCTCACCCCTGGTTGTTGGTTCGTCTTGTAGGCTCGCCTTGTTGGTCGTCGTTTGTAAAGGACGTTGTATGCAGTTGATTGCTTTCATTTTATCACTCGCTTTTGCTCTTCAGCTACAGGCCGCGGATTCGTGTAATGCGATCTTTCAGCGCACCACCGCATTCGATACAATGAATCGCATTCACGACGAGAACCTTCGCCAAACTCATCTCAAAGATCAAACTCCCCGTGTTAACTTGGCTTTCGGAAGCCACATGCCGATTCGCCATGCTTACGAAAAAGAAGGTCTGCTTTACGAAGAAATCGCTCAGTGGTTTCCGGGCTTAAAGTCTGAAGCTAAACAGAAACTCGTAAAGCGCTTTGAACTCGAAAAAACTCTTGTCCCACAGCAGCGTCATTTAAATAAATGGCTATCTAAAGTAAAGCCGCAGGCCTTCGCCAATTTAGCTGCAAACAAAGCATGGCAAAAATCTTCGAACGAAGAGCGTCTTCAGCAGTTAGTGGCAATGAATGACCCGTTTGAAGTTTTAAGCGTAAAACACCGCGCAGATCTTTTCGAAAATGAAATTTTCAATTTTGATGACGTAAAACGTAGCGACCTTACTCCATTGGCAACCACAATCGGTGATGACATTGGCTCCTACGAAGTTCGCTCGCAAGGTGCACTCGCTGATCGAACTGCGTTTCGTGAAAACCGTGCTGAAGTTGAAACATACCTTGAAGGAAAAGTTGGACACCAACATAAGTTCCATGCTTGGCCAAAGAACGACACATTAAGAAATGAAATCGCCCCCTACTATATTGAAAAACTCGATGCCACTACTCAGTATCTCTGGTGGCGCCAGATGAACCGAGACACAGAAGATGTTTCGAGCATTCTTGCTCACCCTTATCTTGGACTCTACACTCGTGCATCGCTCAATCGCCTTCACCGAGCCGTGGTCGACAACGAGCCGAAGCGATTTAAAAACAAGTTTCGCATGATCGGTGCGAGAGCTTTCCCGGGTGATCCAAAGCTT
>JAYSYM010000095.1:0-2192 GCA_043727635.1 Bdellovibrionales bacterium
GTCAATAATATTGCGGTCTTCCCGACGATTGGCTATGTCGGTGGCAATCTTGTTGGCTAATCGTTCTGAAAGCTCATTGTCGTGCTCAGGATCTGAATATCCACCGCCGTACTCACCACCAGATTTGCGCTGGCGAAAGACAGAAACATCAACCTGATAAGGACGGCTCGCATTCAAGATAGTTGCTCGAGCAAAGGCGCGCTCTTTTGCATCCGTCCCGTCGTCGTCCCAGTTCCCCTTTGGAATGAAATAGTTCGACTCAAAAGTGCGTCCATTTCTACTAGTAGTGCGAACTCCCAAAGGGAGATTCTTTTGCACAGTCGCGCGAACAACTCCCCAAGGCCGATTGTATTCTCGGGAGTTGGAAGAAGCGCAACCAACTACCAAGACAGAAAATATAAAAAAACTGCAGACCAGTTGGATAGTCATCAGTAAAGAAAACTTCCATCCTGGTCTAGAGCTTTTTTGAAGGTCTAGGTGCCTAAAAGCACCTGTAAGGTTGATCACTTAGGGATTGCTTCTGCGTCTTTCAAGAACTGTTGGATACCCGCCGTAGTAAGTGGGTGGTTAACCAACTGCTTCATTACTTTCAACGGCATAGTTGCGATATCTGCTCCCATTAAGCCTGCTTCAAGTACGTGAATTGGGTGACGGATTGAAGCTACTAGAACTTCTGTGTCGAAACCGTAGTTCTGGTAAAGCTCGATGATTTCACCGATCAAGTTCATTCCGTTTTGAGAAATATCATCAAGCCGGCCAACGAATGGAGAAACCATTGAAGCACCAGCTTTAGCAACGAGTAACGCCTGAAGTGGTGAGAACACGAGAGTTACGTTTGTTTTGATTCCATCAGCTGCGAATCGGCGAACAGCAATTAGACCGTCTTCGCACATTGGGATTTTCACAACGACGTTGTCTGCGATTTTAGCGAGCTCAAGACCTTCAGTGTACATTTTGTCAGCCTGAATACTCATGACTTCAGCTGAGATTGGGCCCTTCACTTCTTTGCAGATCTCACGGATCATGTCCGCGTTACTTTTGCCCGTCTTAAGGATCAAAGTAGGATTGGTAGTTACACCATCGACCCAACCACGGGCATTACCTTCACGAATATCGTTCATATCAGCTGTATCGATGAAGAACTTCACCTTGAGACTCCTTTGGAGAAAATTGAACAGGAGACTCAGTTCTATTTTTCACGAGGGGAAAAATCAAGCGAAGACGTTCGCCATACGGTAAAGGCCGGGTTTTTGCCCTACTAACCACTCTGCCGCCTGCAGCGCGCCACGTGCAAAGACCTTTCGGTTGTGAGCCGTGTGCTCAATTGTGATCGTTTCTTCCTCAGCCATCGCCCAAATGCGGTGAATGCCGAAAATTCCTCCGCCTCGTATAGAAAGGGGCGCCTGAAGCTTTTCTTTGCGTTCAGCTTGAAGGGCTTTCTGAAGGAACAGTGCTGTTCCGCTTGGAGAATCTTTTTTTCTTTTGTGATGAAGCTCTTCGATTTGAAATTCAGCGTCTTCATACTTCGCAAGTATTCGGAGCATCTCAGAAACTAGCGTCACGCCCATGCTCATGTTCGCGGCCCAGAGCACAGCCGTGCTCTTAGAAGCGGCCCGGAGGGCTTTTTCTTCTGCTGAAGAAATCCCCGTAGTTCCACTGACCAGCGCTACTTTATTTTTCGCGCACCAAACAGCAACTTCCCCTAACAACTCTGGCTGTGAGAAGTCGATGACAACATCAATTTGCTTAGGCTTAAGTTCCGAAATCTTTTTCACGTAGTGAGCCGGCTCAAGCTCCGCTTGTGATTTACCGACACCGCTTACAACCGAAAACTTTTTTGTTTCATTGGCCAACGAATAAATCTCTTGGCCCATTCTCCCAGAGACACCAACGATGGCCAGCCTGATATTTTTTGGAATCTTGTTCATTAGAGGAGACCTGCATCTTTCATTTTTTTCTTAAGCTCAGCTAGTTGTGGCTCAGCGTGCGCAACCAACGGCAGACGCATCTCGCTTGATTCAATAATCCCCATCAGTGCAAGCGCTGCTTTCACCGGAATTGGATTCGCCTCAGTGTAAAGCTGCTGAGAAATCAACGGCATGTATTTTCCCATTAAGTCAGCTGCCGCTGAATGCTTTCCCTCTCGAGCGAGGTTATAGCTTTGCACAAATTGTTTCGGCAGAATGTGAGCA
>JAYSYM010000096.1:0-2186 GCA_043727635.1 Bdellovibrionales bacterium
CGCTGTATCCGAAAGTTGTTGAGTATTTGAATCAAGGTAAGGAAATCGATCCGGCATTTATTAATGTGGCGATTAATTTTTTCGAGAAGAAGTTTCCGGATTCTCTTTTGGAATTTCAGCCTGCACTCAACAGCATCGTGTTTATAACAGATGGAGTTGTGAGCTCACGGGAGCTTCGACGCGAACTTAGATCATATTTCAGAATTTTGAGCATCAGCGCCGGAGCGCCAATAAACGATGACGAAACACTTAAGTTGGTTCGAAGTGTGTCTGCAACCGTGCTCGCAATTGTCACACAGAAGCAGCGAGGCCAGATTGACTCACTCGATGACGTGTTCAAAGGCATTTCAGAACATATTGAACTGCTCCCCCCTGCAGGAAATTTCCTGGGAATGTTTGATGTCGGCCTGCGCAAAGTGATAATACTGATCGTTGATGACCCAGCGCTCGTACCAAAGGCGTTTAAGATCATGGGACAAAAGAAGAAAGTCGAAAAACTAAATTCGTTTGTCGAACTTAAATTCCAACCATAAGCTCTAGGCCTTCACAATGGAGGCCTCATGCTCAGAATTCTCGCTTTAGCTCTACTTGTAACTTCAGTCAGCCACTCGGCAGATTTGCCAAAGAAAGATTCCAACGGCGCATATATCTCGCGCGAAGCGAAATTTAAATTTGAAATACTCCAGCAGCAGCAAGATGTAGTTTGGGGTTTCGATTTCTTAAACGACAAGCAGATCATTTTCACCGAGCGCGGCGGAGCAATTCGGATTTTAGATTTAGAATCAAAAAAAGTGACGGATGTCTCAGGCGCTCCAAAAGTTTGGGCAAAAGGTCAGGGTGGATTGCTCGATGTGCGAGTGCATCCAAAAAAGCGCAACATAATTTTTCTCACGTACTCTGAGCCTGTCGGCGAGGGCGGCACAACTGCATTTGCGACAGCAACGCTCGATAAAAATAAACTCACTAACTTTAAAAAACTCTTCGCGGCCAACGGGAAAACTGGCGAAGATTACCACTATGGTTCGAGAATAGAGTTCGACGGCAAAAACCACATCTATGTAACAGTCGGGGAGCGAGGGGCTCGCAAAGAAGTTCAGAATTTAAGTTTCCATACCGGAAAGCTTTTGAGATTCAACGAAGACGGCACTGTTCCGAAAGATAATCCACTCGTCGATAAAAAAGATGCGAAGCCTGAGATCTGGAGTTGGGGACATCGAAGTCCGCAAGGTTTAACTCGACATCCTGAAACTGGCGAAATTTATCTTGTTGAGATGGGTCCGCGCGGAGGAGATGAAGTTAATTTTATCAAAAAAGGTGCGAACTACGGCTGGCCTGAAGTTACCTATGGTCGGGAGTACTACGGGCCGCGCATCGGCATAGCTGAGAGAGAAGGAGTAGAAAAACCTTTAGTGCATTGGATTCCATCCATTTCGCCTTCGGGATCGAACTTCTATTCAGGGAGCAAATTCGTAAACTGGAAAAACAATTTATTCATTGGCACTCTAAGTGGTCAGCACTTACGTCGATTGGTTTTAGATAAAGGCAAAGTGGTTTCGCAAGAAGAGCTGCTCACTGATTTAAGTCTTCGCATTCGCAATGTTCGCAGCGGGCCTGATGGCGCACTTTACATTTCGACCGATGATGGCAAGATCGCTCGGCTAGTGGCCGCTTTCTAAGAATAAAAAGTAGTCGCGTTCGTTGTAACTGCGAACAAAGAAATACGGAGATTGTTCTTTGAACTTGCGGCGAGCTTCGCGCACAGCCAATGGAGTTACGCATTCAATAGTGATTCGCTTTTGGTTCTCACAATGCTTCGGAACTTCTGCGTTTCGGTCGAATCGCAAAATCGAGATCGTAAAAAAAATTTCGCCGGTTTGCTTTAGCTTATCGATCAATTCGCTCGGCTGAAGATGACTTGATTCGCCGGGCGCGGCCATGATCCAGCAAGGTGCCGCGCAACTGCTCACGAACTCAGAGTCAGCAGCGGCAATATTGGGAGTCATCTTAAAATCCTTAGTGAACTCCTGCTGTAAACTTCGCAGGAGTGTCTGAGTTTGCTCATCCTCTTTGTCTATCCCGAAGACAATAAATTTCGACGGCTGTAAGATTGGAGTTAGGCGGCTGACCAAGCCTCGAGCGATCTCAGCTTCGTCCAAGCTTAGTAAAGTGGGTTCGATCACTCGTCC
>JAYSYM010000097.1:0-2183 GCA_043727635.1 Bdellovibrionales bacterium
TAACCTCTTTTACTTTCTATAGTTTAGCTCAACTCGTTAAAGGAACTATCTACTTTCTTCTACTACTAGGCCATTTTTGCCTGGTCTAGTTTGAGAAGAGTTTCGCCGGCGATTCCCGGCGAACCAATTAGCTTACCGACCGATTTCTAGTGCCTGTAACGCCATATCTTTTGTTGCGTTCATTGCTGAAATATTTGCTTCATATGCACGAGTCGCAGTGATCATATTAGCCATCTCTTCCATCAAATTAATATTTGGATATGCAACATACCCTTCTTCATTTGCATCTACATGATTTGGTTCGAATTTCATTAGTGGAGCCTTACGATCCGAGATCACATCGGTGACCTGGACTCGCGCAAGGTCTCGGTCTGGCTGGCTTGTAAGGATTTCACCGAAGCTACGAGCATCCGGCATCGCCTCGACCACAACGTCTTTGCGGCGATACGGTCCACCTTCAGGTGAGCGTGTCGTGTTGATGTTTGCGATGTTAGACGAAATTGTATTCATGCGCATACGTTGCGCTGTCATTCCAGAAGAACTAATTCTCATCCCTGTTAAGAAATCAGACATTAGCGACCTCCATCACTTGCTGCATATTTTAAAGCCGCAAGTTTCTTGTTCATCAACTGAATAGCAGCCTTATACATTGTTGAGTTCTCAGCTAAAGCTGACATCTCGCGCTCGAGATCAACTGTATTGCCATCGTTGTTGATACTTGCATCTGGATTTTCGTAAACGTCAGCTCGCACTCTTGAAAGTGCTACAGTTGAAACAGGAAAATGTCCTGATTCAAGATTCACTTGGCTGTTCATTCCCTCAAGATCAACTGCGCGAGCTAATGCATTTTCGAAATCTAATTTCTTCGCTGCATAACCCGGAGTTTCCGCGTTAGCAATGTTCGAAGTAATTACGTTGCCACGAAGCTGGCGCATGTTTGCGGCAACCTGCAACGCTTGAGTTGTTTTATCTAGAAAATCACTCACGCATTTCCTCCGCCTGATCCATTTCCAAACCTGTAGTCTGAGCAGTTTCCTCAAGAAGCAAAGCCGATGATGGATAGTTGTACTCGTGTAACTTATTTCTTAATGTACGAATGCTGATTCCAAGTAAGTTAGCCGCGCGTGTGCGGTTATTACCAGTGTGCTGAAGTGTCTGAAGAATTAAATTCTTTTCGACTTCAGCAATTGTCATTCCTGGCTGGAAAGCCAGAGCTTCAGGTGCAACGCGCTTAACTAACCCAGCTTCGAAGCCGTTAATGAAAATTTGTTCGCCGCCGATTGTTTCATCTTTGCAAAGAAGAACCGAGCGCTCGATAACGTTTTCAAGCTCACGAACGTTACCTGGCCATGTCCAACCATGAAGCTTAGTTAAAGCTTCTTCGCTGAGGGACTTTGCTTTGATTCCGTTCATCAAACCAGAAACTTCTGCAAAGAACCGAGCAAGAAGTGTGATGTCTTTCGGACGGTCGCGAAGTGACGGAATGCGAAGTGGAATTACATTCAAGCGATAGTATAAATCTTCACGGAATGTTCCGTCTTTTACCATCTGCTGCAAATCACGGTTGGTGCTAGCAAGTAAGCGTACGTTTACTTTCAACGGTTGCTTTGCGCCCAAACGTTCAACTTCACCCTCTTGGATAACACGAAGAAGTTTTGCTTGAAGCAACAAAGGCATTTCGCTGATTTCATCAAGCATGAAAGTGCTTTCGTGAGCGAGCTCAAATTTTCCGGGCTTAGTTTGAGTGGCGCCAGTGAAAGCGCCTTTTTCGTAACCGAAAAGTTCTGACTCAAGTAGACCTTCAGGTAGCGCTGCACAGTTCACAGCAACAAATCGCTTTGAAGCACGTGGGCTTTTTGAGTGAATGAAGCGAGCAAGTAATTCTTTGCCTGTTCCGCTCTCACCGCAAATTAGAATTGTCGCTTTGCTTGCAGCCACATTTTCTGCGAGCTGTAAGATGCGCTTCATTTCTTGATCTGCTGTTTGAATTTCGCCAAATTCTTTTAGGCCTAATTCTTTTTGATGGGCCATTCTTACTCCGCCTGCTTCGTTTTTTTGTCAGTCGCCATTGCTGGGATTCGATTAATATATTTTTTGTAGTCGCCCTGCCACTTGGCGCTTGAAAGTTGCTCTTGAGCAAGTTTCTGCCAAACGCCTTTGCCGTCATCTTGCAATGAAGACCA
>JAYSYM010000098.1:0-2173 GCA_043727635.1 Bdellovibrionales bacterium
CGAAGAGAGACATCGCCAAGGGCTTTGGAAGGCCATCGTGTCTGGGAATGCAACTGTCATCGGAACAGATCACGCTCCACACACCAAAGAAGAAAAACAAAAACCGTATCCGCAAAGTCCTGCAGGTATGACGGGTGTTCAGACAATGGTTCCGATCATGCTCGATTTTGTTTCGAAGCAAAAACTTTCCCTCGAGAGATTGGTCGAATTGATTTGCAGAAATCCAGCAAGACTTTATGGCGCAAAACGCAGAGGCGAAATTAAACTCGGAAATTTAGCCAATTTCACGGTTGTCGATCTCAATCGCGAGCAGACGATTACCAATTCGATGATCGCAAGTAAGTCAGCGTGGACGCCTTACGACGGAGTGAAAGTAAAAGGCTGGCCAATAGCCACTATCATTCGCGGTGATGTCGTTATGCGCGACGGCCAAACTGTTGGTTTACCCTCGGGGAAGCCTGTATCATTTTGAGAATCAAGATTTGAATCGTTAGGATTGGTCAAGCTAACAGGGCTTCGGTCCGATCAGTTTATTGATGATTCCAGCACACCTTCGCCGAACAATTATTTTCTCTGCTTCTGCCTTCGTGCTCGTTCTGCAATTTCAGAACTGCGCTCCAGCCAAACCAGGATCTCGTGCGTTAGCAGGCGAAGATCCAAACGCGTCTTCGCCCGTCTACTCGATCAATGCCCCGGTTTCGCCTGGTGCTTTAACTTTCGAACAACAAAAACTTGATATCGCAACCCAAGCCGACTCAGCAGCTGTGTCAGCTGAGTGCAGCTCGACGATTGCCAACGCAATACTTGAGTGGAAATTGCTTGATCCATCTGGTGGACCAAGTATCGTAAGTGGATTCGCTGAATGTATTGATGGTCAGTTGAATATCGACATCTCGCCGGCACAAATGCTTGCTTGCAACTTGGTTTACAAACTCGCAGTCGCAACCTCAGACCAAAGCGCCCAATCAATCAATCTTGAGCGCTTCTGCCCTTAAAAGGTACCCGGTTCCCATTCTCTAAGCGCCGCGTAAAAGCGACGCTAACCTACTAAAATTTGTTAACGGCGTCGTGCACACTTCGTAAGAACTGGATCTTTGATTCCAAAGAGTTAGTTTCACGTTGAGCGCTCTTCACCTGAAGTTCCAGAGACGCCAAGCCAAGAGCCTCAGACGGAGTTGCGTACAAATTCTTCTGAGTTTCCTGCAGTTCACTATAAAGCTTCATCACCTCTTGAAAGACCGGGCAATTCACTTTAGGTGAACCGTCTGGGTTCTGCTGCTGGCAGGCTTGCGGATTCTCGCCAGCCGCTGCTGTCTTTGCAAGTGCCTTCTTTACCCAGTCATCTTGAGCGACACCTAATGCATCGATAGCAGCGTAGAACTGCTCAACCATTTTTGGCCGAGCGTTTGCCTCAGTGAGTTCTACAACTCCAATCATGTCGCTGAAAGCTTTGTTTAGAGCGTCTGCGAGGATCGAATCGCCAGTGAATTTAATTAATCGATCATCAAAGTCACTTTTCGCTCGATCAGCTTTATTCTTTCGTGCTTTCGCTAAAACTTTCTTTTTCAGTTCGCCACGGTTTGCAATCTTCGCTGCTAAATCGGCTACTTTTTTATTTAAGTCAGCGCCGTTTTGCACCATAGCAACCGCAATACTATTCTTCTCAAGAGTCTGAGCCGCTTTGTATTGCATTCCGTTGGCTCCAAGAAACTTCGTCCATTCAAGACCTTTACCGCTTACACACGCTTCGTTGTCTAAACAGATCCGAGTCGATTGCATAAACGAACGATCAGTCGACGCTGAGAAGGTCGATAGTGAAAGTAGAGTTGAGTAAGCCTCGATGTCAGCATTCACTGCCGCCGGCACCAGCGCCATTTTCTGCACTTGAGTTTGCTGTCCTGCTCCGTCAGTCTCGGTCAACAAAATCGGCAAAACAGTGAGGTGCTTGTCATTAGTTGTAATTAGCTTTTCAAACAACTGATGCACAACCTTTTGAGATTGCGGAAGCAAGTAAGCATTCGCAGTCATTGATGCCTCAACGTACTTTTGAACTCCGATGTCTCGAGCTCCAAGAACAATCATCGCAATATACTTGTCCCAGAAGAACCCAATGCTCTCCGACTTACGATGGATTTGATCGCCCGAACCAGTCGACTCAAGATGTCGCGCAAAA
>JAYSYM010000099.1:0-2168 GCA_043727635.1 Bdellovibrionales bacterium
AAAGATGATGCGCCAAAAGAGCTAAATGTTTTGTTGTTAGAAGACATCGTAACAAAGCTTGAGCCTACGATTCCATTTGCAATTGATGTGGTGTGTGAAGAGAGCCCGAATGCGTTTGCATTTCCGGGAGGAAAAATTTCGCTTACGAGCGGATTACTCGAAAAAGTTAAAACCGAGCGTGGCGTTGCATTCGTTGTTGCGCACGAAATCGGTCACGTTGTAAATCGCCATCACTTGCGAGGTTTGGGATTTCAACTTGGCTTGGCAATTGGTTCTGCATTTTTAGGTCTCGATTCAGTCGGCGGAGTGACGGGCTCGTTGCTAAGTGATGTCATCGGCCGCAAACATAGTCGCGCGGCAGAGATTGAAGCCGACGCGTTTGCTTTGAAGGCGGTGAAGAATGCTTACGGTGATGTTCAGGGTGCCGAAGAATTTTTTGAGGTCGCGCAAAAAGAAATGCCTGAGTGGATCGACAACATGCCTTCGTGGATGAGTACGCATCCGGGAACTGCTGAGCGACTCGCGTTGATTCGTAGGTTGTCATCGGCGCCTGCGGCATCGCTTGCGATTCACGGCATAACGACTGTTTGTAAATAGCATCATTGTGTCCGGGAACACGTTTTACCTTGCGGTGCGATTCTAGGTTTTTTCCGCGCTGGCGCGGAAAAAACCTAGAGTTTTATGAGCCAGGTCATTAGAGCTACACTGATAGTCATGCAAGTAACCACGATAATTCCAAGTTTAGTAACGATTCGATACTCAGCTTGAGTAAAATCGTGGGCAATTTCTTGCTTTAAGATTTCAAGATCTACTTTTCTCACAAGCTCTCCCTCAACCGCATCGATCAGGATTTGAACTTGAGCCTCCGCTTGATCGCGTCGGAACCCAACATCCTCTAGATTCTTAATATACTTCAAAGCATTGAACATCGCTAGACTCCTTTTTGCTTGCGATGGAATGGAATGCAATTAAGCGTGCTAGTCGTATTCAAACTAAGGAGAAGCAGGTGGGGCTGCGATTCGATCTACGGTCACCAAGGTGTCCCGGGAATCTAGAAAATTTTCGCGCCGGCGCGGAAAAAATCTAGATTTTTAGAGTGACGCGAATCTCAACCAAAAGGTGGCGGGCACCTTTTGGTTACTGGTATTTCGCCTGTAGCTCGTAAAGTGAATTGCGGATCGCACTGATCTCAGCCGGATTACCACTCACACACTCTTGATCATCGTTTTGCGTATACAAAGCGTAGCGGCTCTTCATGTTTGAAGTCATTGAAAGCCGTTGGTCGGCGCGCATGAGCTCATCGTTATACTGCGTGCATTTTAGTTTTGTTGAAGCTTCTTCGCGAGAAACTCCGTTCATCAATGCATCGAGGGCGCCGAGTTCGTTAGCGGTAAGGTTGCCTTTTTTATCAGGTCCTGCGACGCACGGGTCGTGTGCTCTGAAGCTTCCGCTCGCGGTGACTTGGAAACGAGTAAAGCCATTGCATGAGCCGGGTAGCGGAAACATGATGGCGTCATCCCTGTGATCGAATCGCACAGAGGCCCACTTAAATGCCGAAGGCGTTGGTGTCGGGACTTCTGCAGGAGTATTGACCTGATTTCCCGTGCCTTGATCGTCATCGTTGTTGTCATCTCCGCAACCGCTAGCGACTGCTGCGAGTAAACCGATTAGAAAAAATTTTCGAAACTTTGAATGCATATCTTCCTCCATGAAAGCGTTTTTCATAGAGAAGACTACTGCCGACTGGACCATCAGTTGAGCGAAAGAGCCTTCGTAAGTCTCAACCTAACTCGCTATCTACTTCAATCTAGGTTTGTGAACCGTCGGGTAGTTAATAAAATATTTTCGTCCATATTGAATTCTGCAACCACAAAAAAGGAATTCAATGACTCAGTTTTCGCATCTGAAATTCGTGTTCGTTTGTGTTCTTTCGTTGAACTTAGTTGCATGCAAAGATTCTGAGACGAGATCGCCTGCTGCCGCCGAGCAAACTAACCAGACTGCGGCTAAGCGGCCACCAACTCCGGTCGCTACTCCCGCAGAAAAAATCGCACTCGTCTACAGCGGATCAGGTGCGACACCATCAGGTGTCACTTCGATCGGCGCAACGCGATTTGCGAGTGGTGAGACGCGCCAAATTGTTTGGTGGCGTGGGCCGATTCTTCCTG
>JAYSYM010000100.1:0-2167 GCA_043727635.1 Bdellovibrionales bacterium
CTGCCATTAACTACGTATCGGAAGAAGACGCTTACGAATGAATAATGTTTTAGGCGACTAGACCTAAGAGCAGGTGCGGACTATGAAGTTCTCGAGCCAGATGTGCGAAGACACAGGCGACGATTTGAGGGCGCGATCTGTGTCGAGTAATGCTGCAAACGTTTGTTCAATTTTAGAGTCTGACCAGTGCTTAGCTTGCTCAAGGTATTGTTTCATGAAGTAAGGAGAAACACCGGCGCGAGAACTTAGTTTCGTACCTTGCAAACCATCACGCTGTCCTTCTCTCACCGTCTTGAGAATTCGCATATGACGGCTGATCAAAGCCAACACACCGACTTCGTTTTGTCCGTGATCTAAAAGGTTCACGAGGCAATCAAGCGCTCGAGCACGATCGTTATTGCCGATCGCATCGGTTAAATCAAAAACAGTGTCTACGCGAGCGCGAGACATCACACTCAAAACATCTTCGACTGTTGGCGTATTTTTATCTCCTAAGAATTGCGAAAGCTTGAGTAGCTCGCTGTTTACGTCAGTCAAATTTGATCCAACAACTTGGTGAATCACTTCGATGACATCTTGCGAGAGCTTTAGCTTATGGCGCTTGCTGATGCTAACAATCCACTCTGGCACTTGATTGTCGTAAGGGCGCTTGTACTCGATCACACTTCCTTTTTCTTGGAAGCGCTTAATATATTTTTTTCGCTTATCAACTTTCGTTGCTACACAAATCACAACAGTTGAATCAACTGGTGAATCAATCACAGGCTCGAGAGCAATCCATTCTTTTTCACTGAGCTCTTGAGCTTCCTTGATTACGACTAAGCGGTTTGGCGCCATCATCGGAAGAGTTTCAATAGCGTCGCGAATCGTTTCAGCCGCCGCATCTCCGCCATAGAAAACATTTAAATTGAAATCGCGAATGCTATCGCCAAGTACTGCGTCTTGAAGACTCTTTAATGCTTCGTCGATTAAGAACTGCTCATCACCGTACAAGAAGTAAAGCCGCTCAAATTTACCTTTTTTAATACTTTCGTTTAAGCCTTGAGGTGTTGAATCGACTGACGCCATTTAGAAATTCTCCGTCAGACGATCGTGAGCTTCAGTCATCATATCAGTCGCTAGTGCTTGAACGTTTTGATAACGAGCGCTGTGGTTGTAAAGAGCGTTAGCAGAATTCAACGACCGAATACCAATTCGCGGAGCTGTGTATGAACGACGAGATTTAAACAGGCTCGTCCAGACAACTTTTTGATCGGAGTTGCGCTTCGCCACTAAATCGACATCAACATTTACGTAATATTCGGTTGTGAGAACCGTACCTTCAGGTAAGTAGAGAGCATCGGCGGCTCGCGTTTGAGATGACGGAGTGTAAGTGATCGATTTGATTGTTCCTTCAATCGTCACCTGAGCTACCGACTTGTCGGCAACGGTAACGATGTTTGAGCGCTCAAGCTCCGTCACCAAAGCGTTGGTGAAGTAAACTTCTGTGCCCGTCTCTTGAGTTAGGTTTTTGAAAACCGGGACTGCCACGTACTCATAACCGCCCGGGAACTTTCGGTCGCGCACCCCAAGATGGTAGGCGCAGCCCCCAAGAAGAAAGCAGAATAGGAAAAATAGTGGCAAGAATGCGATTTTCAACACAGCCTACCGTAGCTTTAGAGGCTTCCTTTTTCAAGCCGAGGTTGGTACCTTTTCAGCATGTCTAAGCCTTCGATTTTACTGACGCCTGGGCCGGTTCCGGTTCCGCCGGAAGTGCTAGAAATTCTGGCACAGCCGATGGAGCATCATCGCACTCCAAACTTCGAGCAAGTTTTCACTCGAGTTCGGCAAAATTTAAAGACAGTTTTTGGAACCAAACAACCCGTCTTCATTCACACTTCAACTGGAAGTGGCGCAATGGAATCATCTCTAGTAAACACCCTCAACCGCGGCGACGAAGTACTTTCAATCGTTTCAGGAAAATTTGGCGAACGTTGGGCAGACATGGCCGAGGTGCATGGCCTAAAAGTTCACCGTCTAAATGTTAAATGGGGCGAGTCGGTTGATCCGGGCGAGGTTCAGAAAGTTTTGTCGTCAAATAAATCGATTCGAGCGGTTCTCACGCAAGCTTGCGAAACTTCGACTGGAGTTCTGCACCCGATTGCGGCCCTTGCGAATTTAACTTCAA
>JAYSYM010000101.1:0-6728 GCA_043727635.1 Bdellovibrionales bacterium
TAACAAAATGCAAGAAGAGTTGGTTTCCCTTCGGGAGGAGAAGACAGCCTGCGGGGATGCTCTCTTCCAGTTTCAATTCGATGAAGCCTTTGGAAATACTGTCCGGGTCCCTTCGGCTCTTCCGGCGGAAGAAGGTGCCCAGTGAGAGACTTAAGAATTTCCCTTCTTGACCTCCTTCTCTTCTCCCTCCTCCTCGGCGGAATCCTCCTCTTCTCCGTCTACTCCGGAGAGGAACTCCGAGCCTTTCTCCCTTCGGCAAAAACTGTCGGTCTCGGACTTAAGGCTCTCTTCGTCGGCGGTCTCCTCTTCGGTCTGACCATGATCACGGACTGGAGGAAACCATGACAGCCTTCGAGAAGTATCTTCTCCGTGACAGGGCGGAAGGAGTCCGTCATCTCATCGAGTGTCTTCGGGCGCCCGGCGCCGGGGAGCTCGCATGGGAACTCGTCGAGAGATTCGAGGGGAAAGGTTGGGCAGTCTCGCCCGAGGAACTCCCGTCCTTCCTTGCCGGAGTCTGGGATAAACTTAAGGCAGAGTCCGAGAGCCCGCCCGGCGGGGAGAGGTGACAAAAATTGTCACTGCCTCACCCTGAGACGACTGTCTCGTTTTGAGTCGTCTCATCTTGAGAATTTTTTCGGGCGTTGCCAGAAGTGTTACACTCCCTATTGACAAAGTGTAACACCCCCTTATAGGATTCTCTGGAAACTTCAACAGCAGGGGAAAAAATGCCGAAAAGAACGGAACATGAAGAAATAGCAGCAAGGAACAGTCTCGCCCGGGAGGCCACTTTCTCTTCCACGGACGTCTCCGGGCAAGTCGCCAAGGTGGCCAATGAAGTTCTCCGGGAACTCGGGGAAAGCCTCGGCGGACAGGACCCTGCTCTGTCTCGTGCCAAGTACCTTGGCTCCGCCGCCCTTCACATTTATCAATATGAACAGTTAGGCTCTTATGGTTTTTCCATCCAGGCTGAGACTCTCGCCGGGACTCCGGAGCTTATAGCCTCCGCTGGATTCACAGAGCTTCAAAACAAGATGATGGCAGCCTATGGGCGTCGTGAGCGCAGAAAATTCAAGGCGGGCAAATGATCTTAGAAAACAAGCGAGCTCGACCTAAACAGAAACGACGAAAGCTCTCCTCCCGAGCAGCGCCCGAGATGCCGACGACAGCCTACCCAAAGGGAGTCCCCCTCCGTGTCTCCGCCCTGGTCCACGACGTGCTCCGAAGGAAGAGAAAAAAAGGCGAATCCTGGGATTCTTTCTTCCGCCGTCTCCTTAATCTTCCGGACAGAACAGGACAGAGGGACGAGCCCTTATACGAGTGTTGGGTCCTCCCGGGGACAGGGGAGACTTTCCTTTCGAAGGCCCTCGCCCGAGGTCAGTCCGTCAGGAACGGCGTCCTCCGGGGGAAGGCCGGACGCTTCGAGGAGCCGAAGAAGCTCAGAGAGATTTTATGATTTCTTTCAAAGAGATTGCCAAGCTACTGTCCGGAGAATCCTGGGAAACTTTTCTCGCCCGCATGAACGAGGAGCGGGCGAAGGCCGCCCTTGAGGACTTAGTTAATAACGAAGAGGCAATGGAGAGAATGGCCCGAGAGGAGCTCCCCTGGCAGCCTTATCCTGTCGCCGGGCGAGAAGCGCCCAATGAAAGTTCCTCCGATGAAGTCTGAAGTTCCGACAATCTCCCCTCTCCCTTTCGGAGCACACAACCCGGAGTCCTGGCTCGCCTTCGTCAAGACATTGAAACAGGAGCCCGAGACGGCAAGCACGGGTCTCTTCCTGACAGTCACCAAGACGGGGAAGCTCTCCTTTCGGATAACCCGAGAACCAAAAGTGGTCTCGCAGAGGGAACTCGAGGAGCTCGCCAGGGAGAAAGGTCTCCCAATTAGTGAAGTCTACATTCTCGCCGGGAAGAAGGCTCTTATAGTGAAAGACAGAAACGAAACACCGAAAGGGAAAAAGAAATGACCAGAGTCCTCCCCATCTTGCCGACAGACCTCTCGAAGGCCAGTACTTACGACCTCCTTTCTTATCTCAGCACCCGGCTGGCCGAGAGGGCAGAGGCGGAGTCCTGCCCCTGCTGCGACGAGGCTACGGCGAAAGACTGCTTCTATTGTAACGGGACGGGAGTTGTCCCGACGATGCGGGAATATGAAGAGAAGCTCTCCGACATTACGACGGAGCTCCTTATGAGAGTGCAAGACAAGACCCCCGAAGAGAAGTAGTCTCGAAAGCAAGGGGGAAACAGCATGAAGCAAGAAGGAAGACACGGAAGAGAGAGGAAAAGGTCAGAGGCACAGAAGAGGCTCGACTTCGACATCAAGAGGGGGAAGCGGGTTTGCTCCTCCTGCGGCGTCGAAAAGAAGTTCACCTTCGACCACCAGAGGGACGGGAAGAAGATGTTCCTTGATGACTTGGAAAGGTACTGGACGGGGTCCCGGTGCTCGGAGTGCTCCCCGCAGGCGAAGAAGCGGAAGGGGACCGGACGATGGCCAGTTACAAGGCTCGCATGAAGGTCACTCCGGAGGACATTGCAGAAGTGAAAAAGTGGTGGGAAGCACAGGCCGAAGGCTCCCCACGGAAGAGGAAAGAAGACCAGCTCAACTTCACCCCCTGCTTCGACGCTTATTTTGAAATCCAGGAGGGGCGGGCTGAGATAGAGAATTACATTACGAAGAAGGGGGAAGGCGACTTTTACAACGCAAGGGCGAAGATCGTCCTGGCGGAGTACCGCATTAAACTTTACTTCGCAATGAAGGAGAAGGGGAGACTATGAAAGCGCACGACTGGTTTTACCTGATAGCAATAGTTTTATTTATGCAATTAGCATTAATGATTTTAGGCCGATAACGGCGGAATAGGAGATAAGATGACGATAAATGCCATAGCTAGCACGCTTGCAAAGTTAGAGGGCAAAAAGAGCCAAGCCCGCATAGGGGATCTGAGAGAAATCCTTGGGATCATTTCAGATTTAATTTACGCCGATTATCTTGCGAACAAAGACTCAAGCCCTGTGCTTGATGCTCTGGCGAATAACGGAATGAAACGCGCTAAGAAGAAGGCGCCAAAGAAAGGGAAGAAAAATGCCACTATTAAGTAAACTAATCATGCAGCTTTGCATGTATAGCGCAAATCCTGAGTGCGTTGAGCGCTTGCACGTTTGCGTTCGCGATACCTTTGAGATTAACTTCTGGGATGAGCTAACGCCTGAGGAAGAAATACGCTTGCCGTATCAGATAGAGTATTGCGAGAATGAAATGGAGCGTGGGGGATGATGTTTGACATTATTGTCCTCTCACTTTTTGTTGGAGCGTTTGTTATTAACTGTCGCTTAGCGGGGTTGCTATGACCATGACTAACTGGATTGATGAGGCGGCAGAGAAATACGCAAACGTGCTCAAACCTTTCTTAAACATAACGCTACCAAAGGCAGACTTCAAAGCAGGCGCGAACGCAGCCGTCGAGAAGCTTCAGGCGATGGGCGTGGGTGAGTTTGATGAGCAAAACATTAACACCGAAATTGACCGCTTGTTTGATGAAGGCAATGTAAATCATTGGAGCGAATTTGATTGGGCGCGATATATGGCCCGCTGGCAACATTCGCAAACGTCTGCGCTGCTGGCGGCGAGAGATGAGCATTTATCAGAGGCATTAGCTGGACGAGATGAGTGGTATAAGACTAGACGGCAATTACTCAAAGCCGAAGCTTTGTTGCGTGATGCTGTGGTGAGTTTAACGCTAACGTGGCCTCTCGAAGCTGAGCGCATAAAGAAATACTTCAGCGAGCAACCGGTCGACCTAGAAAGAATGGTTAAGGGTTACAAAAGGGAAAGAGAATTTCGAATAGCTTTACAGACTGAGCACGCTTCTCTGCGGCGCGAGCTGGATGCGGCGAAAAAACAACTGGCCGAAAAAGAAGAACTTTTTACTCAAGCACATAGGTTGTTAAAAGCTAGAGACGAGCAAATCAATGAGATGCGGGCGGCGCTTGAATATACTCACACAAAAATAGAAGAACTTATACACAGTAAAAATATCCGAGAAATTCGTCCAGATTTTAAAACAGATATAGAACTATCCACTGAGATAATTACAGAAGCCCTAGAGAAATGGAGCGGGAAGTGAGCAATCCGACTTGTCTTTCCCCCCGAAACATAATTAACTAGCAGCGGGGGAAAACAATGCCAAGATTCAATGCTAAGCCCGCTATTGATAACGAAGACGCCATAGCGCCTTATGCTACGGGCACCGCCCGAGGCAACAAATTCGGCCTGGACATATCAATTATCGACCAAAGGCGAGGTCAGACCATCCTTTTCGCCGTCATTAATGCCGCTTCAAGTGGCGCAAATACTATTGTCGGGGCAACGGCGGGGAAGAAAATTAAAGTTCTTAATTATTCCCTAGTGGCCGACGCTCCAGTTACTGTAAAATGGCAATCTGGCAGCACTGACAAGTCCGGGGCAATGAGCTTCGGAGCGAACGGGGGAATTTCAACTCCCTTTGGCTCCCCTTCTTCCGGCTGGCTCCTTGAGACTGACCTCAGTGGGGCTTTAAATTTAAACCTAGGTGCCGCCGTCGGAGTTCGCGGACACCTCTCATACTTTTTGGAGGAATAATGGCAATAGGAATGGTAGCAGGCTTGAGAAATTCTCGCCTCGACGCAATTACAACTTTCACTGGGGGAGCTGCTCTTCTTCGCATCTATGACGGTGTAAGACCCGCAACAGGCGGAACTGCGACAGTCCTTCTTGCCGAGCTGACTTGCAATGCGACTTTCGCCCTTGCTGCGGCAGCCGGAGTCCTGACTCTCAATGCCATCACCTCAGATACTGCGGCAAATGCCACGGGAACTGCGACTTGGGCCAGAATTGTAAAGTCCGACGGGACGACGATTGTCATGGACTGCTCTGTCGGCACAACGGGAGCAGACATTAATCTTAACACTGTTTCGCTTGTTCTTAATGCCACGGTCGCCGTAACTTCGGCCACAATCACAGAGGCTAATGCTTAATGGGGGCAACCGGAACGGGCCTCCTCAACTTCGGCACTTTTCCGGGAAGCAGTGATGCTCTTCTCGTAGTGACCGGACAGGCGGCCATCCTTTCCGGAAGTTACGTTGAAGCTTGGATTCGCCCGGAGGCGACAGCGGAGCACACAGCAGACGAGCACTGGGTCGAGACAATTAAAGTTGTTGCGGGGAATATTGTCCCCGGAACAGGATTTACAATCTATGGAATAAACACGAACATACTGACGGAGCCTGTTATTCTGGCACCTGACGGATACGCACCTATTTACACAGGCGCAACAGCACAGACATGGACTCTTCGGGGTCCTTTTGGCATTTCTCTCGGCGGAGTAAAAGGCGGAAATGGAACATTAATAAGTGGAAACTGGACAGTCGCCTGGGTCTGGACATGATAAAAAGATTTGAAGATAAATAAAAGAACGCATCAGACGGCGTAAAGCCAAGCAAGAAAGTTGAGGGCACATTGGCTATACAAATACAAGGTAACGGCGGAGTAGTTGCAGAAGTTGACGGGAGTACGTTTCGCGCCCAAAGAGTGACAGTGAAGCCGAACGAATACGGCGCTTTCGGACACTTCCAGCTTTCAACTCTCGTTCCCCTGCTCGCATCTCAGACAGTTAATGGAACTTTATTTTCCTTTCGCTGGGGAGATGCGACTCGCCTTTGCATCCCAGTTTATATTCGCCTTGAGTGCATACAGACTGTAGCTGCGACGGCGACAATTATGCCCGCTTTCGACGTTGTTGTGGCCCGTGGATGGACAGTGAGTGACTCCACTGGGACAGCTATCACACTGACCGGGAATAACATGAAGAAGCGAACGAATATGGGAACGACTCTCGTTACTGATATTCGAAAGTCGAGCGCAACTGGTGGACTTACTGCCGGGACAAGAACTCTTGACTCAGAGGCTATCTTACAAATGCCCACAGTGCAGACAATTACCACGACAAATACGACAACTTACAGAAAAGAAACTGACTTCACAAATGCAGCAGATCACCCCTTAGTTTTTGCGCAAAATGAAGGCTTCATTATCCGTGGTCCGAGCGTAGGCTTCGGAGTAGCGGGAACGGCAAGTCTTTTTGTCGAAGTAGCCTGGTTAGAAACTCTTAGTTACTAGGAGCTAAAAAATGTCACTGTTGCTCGCTGTAGGAGGGGGACCTCCTTCGATAACTGGGACATTAGTGAGTTCCCTTTCCCCGGCAGTTCTCGCTGCTTCTGGCAGCGAAGCCTTTTCGGGCACTTTCGTTTCTTCTCTCTCCCCCGCCACAATGTCAGCCGCAGGAAGTGAAAGTTTCTCGGGAACTCTAGCCTCATCCCTCGCCGCCGCTACAATGTCGGCTTCGGGGCAAGAGCGATTCACGGGCACTCTGGCTTCGACTCTCGGGGCGGCGACTCTTTCCGCTTCCGGCGCAGAAACCTTTTCCGGCTCCTGGGCAAGCTCCCTGGCAGCAGCAACGCTAGCATCTTCGGGGACGGAGACTTTCTCGGGTTCCTGGTCTTCCTCCCTGGCGGCAACTGTACTTGCAGCCTCGGGTTCGGAAAGTTTCTCAGGCTCCCTCGCCACGTCCTTATCTTCGGCAACTATGTCGAGCACGGGGAGTGAAATTTTCACAGGAACTCTCGGGGGAACATTAGCTGATGCTGTCCTTGCAGGCTCGGGCACTGTGACAGATACTTCAGTCACAGGAACTTTCC
>JAYSYM010000102.1:0-2160 GCA_043727635.1 Bdellovibrionales bacterium
GTGCAAGAATGATAAAGGCCATTCTAGCTTTCTTTCGAAGGAGTTTTTGAATCAACGTGACGGCATCCATTCGCGGGAGCAAGTAATCGAGTATTACAACGTGCGGAGTAACATTCTCGGCTTTGAAATGAGCATCTATTCCGTCCAAAGACGAAAAAATCGAAGCTTTCGCGTAATGACTGATCAGCGTACGCTCAATGAGTTGGTTCTGATGTTTATTCCCAGTGGCGATAAGGAATATTTTTTTATTTTCGAGATTGCTCATGCCTTTACAGAGTATTAAAACTTGTTCCGCATAGCCATGCCAGTTTCAATTAGATGGACCGCGTCTGGTCTTTGATCGGGAGCTGATTTGCACTAGGCTATTGGTTTTCGAGTCACTAAAGTTTGGAGGAAGTCTTATGTCAGCAACTGAAATGTGTCCGTGTGGTTCGGCCAAGGCGTATGAATCATGCTGTGAACCGGTTATTCTAGGTAAGCTTCCCGAAACAGCTGAGCAGCTGATGCGCTCGCGATACTCTGCCTACGCTAAGGGAGAGCTTGATTACATCAAGAGAACTTGTGCTCCCGAGACTCTTAAAGATTATGACGATGAGGGAGTGCGCACTTGGTCAAAACAATCCAAGTGGTTAGGTCTCGAAATCAATTCAACTGAAAAGGGCGGCGCCGACGATAAAAAGGGGAAGGTCGAGTTCACTGCGAAGTATGAACTTAACGGAAAAGTGCTTGAGCACCATGAAGTTTCTGAATTTCGCAGAGAAAATAGCAGCGACGATAAAGGACGATGGCTGTTCGTCGATGGAGAATCGCACGTTCATCAAGAAGGCCAAGGCCACCATCACCACCACAAGCAAGAAACAGTTGTTCGTGAAGGGCCAAAAATTGGTCGGAACGATCCATGTCCTTGTGGGAGTGGAAAGAAGTATAAAAAATGTTGCGGAGCTGCCGCTTAATTTTTTAGATACTTGATTCGATCGCAACCGTTAAAGATCGCAAATCGTTTGATCTCTTCTCTAATCGGCTCCGCTAGGAGCCTTCGTTTTCTATCGAAGGATTTCTCATAGTGAATCGATTTAACAATCAATGTCTTTGCTGCGCGATCAGCCTTAGCGTCTAACCGTGCAACGAACTGATCACCCAGCAACACTGGCAAAACAAAATAACCAAATTTTCTTTTCGGCTCAGGAACTTTTTAATTCCGTTTCAATGATGGAAAGAATTCCTTTGCGTAAGTATGAAATCTCACGAGAAGTAGCTAGTCCGTTCGCGGTTAAAGCAGAAGTAATGAGATGTCTTGCGAGCTTGGACTGATTCGGAAGTGAAGTATCAAGTTCAGCAGGCAAATATCGATCGGCGAGCTCATAAACTTTTTGGAAGCCCCGGCGTTCGCTGATGAGGAGACGACCTTCGTGAAACAAATGTTCCAAAGCTTTTTTCGATGGAGTTCGATCAAACCACGGTCCGGCCTTCTTGCCGGTTGTGTTTTCAAAATCTCGAGCGCGAAGCGGACCTTCCTTGCGAATTCGGTCAAAGACCGTCTTCATGACCTTTGGCTCCTTCTTCCACCAATGGGCTTCACTTCTTCGGTACTTCATCATTCGCGGTAAGCAGTATCGATAACTCTCGATTGGTAGATAGGCTGCGGCGTGACTCCAATACTCGAGAACTTTCTTGTCACGACTTTGCAACTCATGAAGCCATTCAACTCGATAGTCTGGAACTCGCGACCAAATAATATGATGGTGTGCTCGCTGCACAACAGAGATCGTATCGATTTGCACGTAACCGATTTGCTGAATTGCGCGCACAACTGCATCTTTACCTAAACCAAATGGTGTCGGTGATCGTAAGCCTTGTGACTGAAGTTGAAGCTTGCGAGCTTCGAGCAGGGAAAGTTTCATAATTAGGTAGCGGTAACGTCTTCCGTCTCATAGGATGAGTCAAATGATTCGCTTAACCTGGCTTACCAAATTCGTAACTCTCATAGCCTTAAGTGCCTGCTCCAGCGCGGAAAAGCGCGCAGTTGAATTACAGTCACCCACTCCTGAGTTCTATCGAGCGGCAGGTTCCGGCGATCTTTTAACGTTAGCGAAAGCTTCTGATCTCCAAATAAAAGGTTCGAATCAACTCGGAACTACACTGTTGATGGTTGCAGCTCGC
>JAYSYM010000103.1:0-2160 GCA_043727635.1 Bdellovibrionales bacterium
GTTCTCGCCTTTTCAAAATACGATGCAGCCGTGCTGTGATCATTAGAGATAACGAACATTTCTCCGCGAAGTTGATAAAGCACTGGAGCTTGCGGGCGATCCTGCAGCCAACTTTCGGTCAACGATTGTGCTTGGCGATCTTGCGAGTTGACCTGCGCTGACACAATTTCACAAATTGCACCGTCGAGCCCGCCCGGATCTATTTGTTTTCCACTTTGATTAACCGTCGAAATCGTTTTTAGATCTTTAGAATCCTGATATGAAAATGGCCAAAGCTCTCGATACACTAAACACAAAGCAGAAAGCGCTTGTTTATTGTTGGGCTGACCCTCAATCACTTCTACCAAATCATTTTGCGCACGCAAGTATTGATCAAAAGTGTCTTGCTCGAAGGCAGCAATTGCACGTATGTACTTTTCTTTTGCTTTCGTCTGCGACATCGCCGACTGCTTAGCGCGAGGAGCCAACAAGTGAATGCGATCGCCTGTACTTTTGCTTCCGCCAAAATACCCGAACATCATCATCAATCCAGCTAAACCTAAAACCGCGGGCAAAAGATAATCTTTTAAGTCCGTCTTTTTCTTGCGAGACGACTTTTGTTTTGGAGGAGTTGGACCTTTTGGTTTTGATAAGTCACTTAGATCAACAATTTTTGGCTGAGGTTCAGACTCAATCTGTAGCGGCTCATCAACTTTAAAATGTGGAACCGATGCTTCCGGGTTAAAAGTGTGCGGACCATCCCGCTCAGTGCCCGTCTGACCATCAATAGCCGGATCAGTTTTGTCGAGAGCGTCTTTTCTTGGCGGAGTATTCTGATCTTGCGCTAGCACATCCAAAAGTTTGTCGTAGAATTCGGGAGTTTTTGAAATCGCAATCCAGTGACCACCTGGATACAGCGCGATCATTTCGTTACCGACGTAATCTCCGCGCTCAATTTGCTTTAAAATTTTTTGAGTAGAGAAAGGACCTCGAAGGCGGCCTTCGCTGTCTTTCACAATCCAGTTTTTGGTGTTCTCGCTCATGCTGTTTTACCTGCTGTTTACCTATCCTATTAGTGTAACTAAAAACCGGCTAAACACATGATCCAGCTTTACAATTCTCTGGTTCCAAAATGGGTTTAGGACCCACTTCGGTACTCGATTTTCGAATTTAGTCCGGACGTTTTCTGCCCGTAGCAGCGGTATTTTGAATCTGGCTGTGCTTTGGCCGAGTCTTGCCAAGAAATATTGGTGGCATTGGTCTTGCTCTAGGGATTGGTCACTGACTCGATAACACAAGGACGCAACGTTGATTAAATCCATCTTGATCTTTGCTTACATCACAATCGTGCTCCTGGTTTCAGGATTAGCACGGGCAGAAGTAAGCAGTTCTCGTGGAGTCAGAACCGAATTTGAACAAAAAGTGGTTGGCAAGATGCCATCAAATTTTTGCCGCTTAGATTAGTTTCGAACCCCTCCAATTTTTGGAACTAGTTTTGGTTGCCCAGACTCCACCCCTCCGGATTCTGGGCTTTTTTTTATTCTCTCGCTCATTTCCCTGACAACCCAGAAAAATCTTCCTTAAGATCGTGTTCTCCCCCCAACCACAACCCAGCTCGAGCGCGGTTTACCCGGCACACCAATCGCATTGATTCCAAGCTGGAGAATCAATGCGCATAATCCTCTTTCTGATCATCGTTTTAATTTTTGTCGACTCAGCTTATTCACGCTCGCCGTTCGATACTGATTTCATCTACACAAACAGCGACGTGAATGTTGATGGCTCTCCCACCGTTAGCAAAGTAGTTCAGTGGAGCAGCGGCACCACAGCAACCACGACTGTCGACGTGACCGTGCGAACTTGCGTGATGTTAACAAAAGAAAATCTCGTCATTAGTTTTATCAAGCAGGGACCGAACAATCTTTTGAAAGTTAAATCTCTGGTACGCCCTACAGCTTGTAGCAGTCCGCAGATTCAAAATTTCAGTTTGTTCTCGAGCACGATACCGCCAATTGAACTAGCCGACATCAAAGTGAATAAGAAGCGAATTGTGCTCTGGGTTTACAGCAACCGTCTGCCTTACGGCTACGGCGGTTAGCAACTACTTTTCTTTAAGGAGTGCTAACTGATCGTAAAAGTTCGTTAGCATTTTCTTGATCGCATCTCGCCCCGCGACGTCAC
>JAYSYM010000104.1:0-6723 GCA_043727635.1 Bdellovibrionales bacterium
AATGAAGAATTAAAGAGGAGAACTGTTTAACCATGGATATGCAAATCCGCGCAGACGAAATTAGCAAGGTTCTTAAAGAACAGATTCGTAACTACAATAAAAACATCGAAGTCAGCGAGACGGGTACAGTTCTCTCTGTAGGTGACGGGGTGGCAAAAATCTACGGCCTCGAAACTGTTATGGCGGGTGAGCTCGTTGAGTTCCCAGGCGAAATCTTCGGAATGGTTCTAAACTTAGAAACTGATTCAGTTGGTGTGGTTATCTTCGGTGAAGATCGCACCATCAAAGAAGGCGACACTGTTAAGCGAACGAAAAAAATCGTTCAAGTGCCAGTAGGCGAAGCGCTTCTCGGTCGCGTTGTTGATCCACTCGGCAATCCTATTGATGGCCGCGGACCAATCGTAACTCCTCACAACCGAATCGTGGAGCTAAAGGCACCGGGAATCGTATACCGCCACTCGGTTCACGAGCCAATGCAGACAGGCATCAAAGCCATCGACTCGATGATTCCAATCGGACGCGGACAGCGCGAATTGATTATCGGTGACCGTCAAACAGGTAAAACTGCGATTGCGATCGACACGATCATCAATCAAAAAGGTCAGAACGTTCAGTGCTTCTACGTAGCTTGCGGACAAAAGAAATCAACGGTTGTTCAAATCGTTGAGCGCTTGCGGGCTGCCGGCGCGATGGAATACACGACTGTGATCGTTGCATCTGCATCTGATCCGGCACCACTTCAGTTCTTGGCACCATACTCTGGTTGCACAATGGCTGAATACTTCCGTGATTCTGGTCGCCATGCACTCATCGTGTACGATGATCTTACAAAACAAGCTCAAGCTTATCGTCAGTTGTCGCTTCTTCTTCGTCGTCCTCCGGGTCGCGAAGCATTCCCGGGCGACGTATTTTACATTCACTCACGCTTGCTAGAGCGCGCAGCAAAGCTTTCAAAAGATAAAGGAAGCGGTTCACTGACAGCTCTTCCGATCATTGAAACTCAAGCGGGCGATATCTCTGCTTACATTCCTACAAACGTAATTTCGATCACTGACGGGCAGATCTTCTTAGAAGCAGATCTTTTCTATAAAGGTATTCGTCCAGCCGTGAACATCGGTAAGTCGGTATCTCGGGTGGGTGGAGCGGCTCAGATCAAAGCGATGAAGCAAGTTTCAGGATCTTTGAAGCTTGAGCTTGCGCAGTTCCGAGCTCTTGAGGCATTCGCAGCGTTCGCATCTGACTTAGACCCAGCGTCTCAGCGTCAGCTTGCTCGCGGCCGTCGCCTCGTTGAACTTATGAAACAGTCTCAGTACTCTCCGTACAAAGTTGAAGAACAAACACTTTCAATCTTTGCTGCGACAAATGGTTATGTTGATGCAATTCCAGAGAGCGATGTTCGTCGTTACGAAAAAGAGTTGCTTCAGTTTGCGAAAAGCAAATACCCAACTCTCCTTACGACGATTGCGACAGAAAAAGCGATTAGCGACGCGCTCAAAAAGCAGGTCGTTGATGCATTGATTGAGTTCAAAGCGGTCTTTGAGCCGTCAACAAAAGTATAAAGGCTGAAGGATTATCTAGATGCCAAGTTTAAAGGATATCCGAACACGGATTGACTCAACTAAGAACACGCAGCAGATCACGCGTGCGATGAAGATGACGTCAGCCGCAAAACTTCGACGAGCGCAGAATAACATCGTTAATCTGCGTCCTTATGCGAAGACGATTTTGTCTGTGATTGCAGACATTGCGGCTACTCAGCGAGTTGATCATCCGTTGCTTCAAGCAAATGAAAGCCCGAAAAAAGTATTGGTCGTAGTTCTTACGAGCGATCGCGGGCTTTGCGGCGCCTTCAACACGAATGCAAACAAAACTGCGTTTAATTTCTACCGTCAGAATAGCGGCAGCAAATACGAGCGCATGGACTTTTTGTTTGTTGGTAAAAAAGCGGTCGACTACTTCAAGCGCCGCGAAATCAAAGGCATTGATACAATATTGAATCTCGCAAAAGACATTAAGTATGACTTCGCGGCAAAAGTTGCTGAGCGCTTGATTGAACTTTACGAAGCCGGCGATTACGAGGAAGTTCGAATTGTTTACAGCGAGTTCAAGTCAGCTATTTCGCAAACAGTTACTACTGAGCGTCTATTGCCAGTAGATATTCAGAATGCGGGCTCACTAAAAGATGGCACCGGATTCCCGGTCGATATGATTTTCGAGCCAGCTCCTGAAACTATTATTGATGCGCTTTTGAAAAAGCATTTCGCCGTTCAGGTTTACCGTTGCATGTCTGAGAGCGTGGCTTCTGAACACGGCGCCCGAATGACTGCGATGGAGAACGCAACGAAGAACGCTGGCGAAATGATTTCGGGGCTTACGCTCACTTACAACAAGCTTCGCCAGTCGACGATCACTACTGAATTAATTGAAATTACAAGCGGCGCTGAAGCGCTCAAGGGTTAAACCGAAGGTTTACCAAAGGCAAAAGGGGATACGTATGGAAATGGGAACAATAAAACAAGTACTTGGCCCGGTAGTAGACATCGAGTTCGCCTCAGGCGACATGCCAGCCATCAACACGGCTCTTAAAGTTACTAATAAAATGATTAACGACCAAGAGGGCAACCTGACTCTCGAAGTTGCGCAGCACTTAGGCGATCGCGTTTGTCGCGCAATCGCGATGGATTCAACTGAAGGTCTTGTTCGTGGCACTCCGGTGAAAAACACAGGTGCGATGATCACAACTCCGGTCGGTGATGCAGTTCTTGGCCGGATCTTAAACGTCATCGGTGAGCCGATCGACGAAATGGGCCCAGTGAACGCAAAAGAAAAATGGGAAATTCACAGACCAGCTCCGAAGTTTGAAGATCAAGCAGTAAAAGCTGAGATGTTGATGACTGGAATTAAGGTCGTTGATCTTCTTGCTCCTTACGCAAAGGGCGGAAAAATCGGACTCTTCGGCGGCGCCGGCGTAGGTAAAACAGTTTTGATCCAAGAGCTAATTCGTAACATCGCAACGGAGCACGGTGGATACTCTGTATTCGCAGGCGTGGGCGAGCGAACTCGCGAAGGTAACGATCTTTGGGTTGAGATGAAAGAGTCAGGCGTTATCGCTAAGACGGCCCTTGTGTTCGGTCAGATGAATGAGCCACCTGGAGCACGTGCGCGTGTTGCGTTGACTGGTTTAACGATTGCGGAGTACTTCCGTGATCGCCAAAACCAAGACGTTCTTTTGTTCGTTGATAACATTTTCCGATTCACTCAAGCGGGTGCGGAGATGTCAGCACTTCTTGGTCGTATTCCATCAGCCGTTGGTTACCAGCCAACACTTGCTTCTGAGATGGGTAACCTTCAAGAGCGAATCACTTCTACTAAAAACGGATCGATCACTTCGGTTCAAGCGGTTTACGTTCCAGCGGATGATTACACCGATCCAGCTCCGGCAACGACGTTTGCCCATTTAGATGCGACTACAAACTTGGATCGTGAAATTGCGTCACTCGCGATTTTCCCTGCGGTTCACCCGTTAACTTCAAGCTCACGCTTGATGGATCCAAACGTTGTTGGCGAAGAACATTACAAGTGTGCTCGTGACGTTCAGGCACTTCTTCAGCGCTACAAAGAACTTCAAGACATCATTGCGATCTTGGGTATGGATGAATTATCTGAAGAAGATAAGCTCGTTGTATCGCGCGCTCGTAAAGCTCAGCGCTTCTTGTCTCAGCCGTTCTTTGTTGCTGAACAGTTCACTGGTCTTAAAGGTAAGTACGTAGATGTTAAGGATACAATCCGTGGCTTCCGCGAACTTCTTGATGGCAAGCACGATGAGATTCCGGAACAAGCGTTCTACATGGTTGGAACGATTGAAGACGTAATTGAGAAGGCGAAGAAAATCTAATGTTCACGCTAACTTTAGTGACGCCAGAAAAACGACTCGTTGCCGGAATACAGATTGAAGAAGTCTTTGTTCCTGCTGATCGTGGCGAATTAAATATTCTTCCTGGTCACGCGCCGCTCATGACAACGCTTACGCCTGGTATTTTGCGCTACCGCTTAAAGGGTGAGGCGAAGTTAAACGCAGTTGCGATTAGCTGGGGATATTGCCAAGTGAATCCACTCGGCGTGAATGTTCTTGCTGAAACAGCCGAGCGCCCAGAGGAAATCGATAAACAGCGATTAGAAACTCAATTCCGCACGGCATCGTCTCGGCTTTCTAGTTCGGATGTAGACTCTGAGTCGTTAGTGAAGCTCCAGCAGGATCTTGCTGTTGCAGAAGTACGTAAAGAGTTGATTTCGGGAAACACGACTTCTCACTAATATGACAGAACTCTGGTTGCCTACTGATATCGATCTCAACAAAGCCCCTTCGTCGGTAAAATATAAGTTCAAAGCTGCGCTCGCATCAGGTGATGTGAGCGTTGTCGTTTCTGCGCCAGACAAATGGGAAACTCGTCGGGTTGAGATGGTTGTTGTCACGCGCTTGCCTTTAGCGAAGCCAAAAGAGCAGGTGCTTGTTGCCGATTATAAGTTTGAGAATGGCAAAGGTCTTTGGCGCAACATGGGCGCTCGTCCGAATGTACCCGCTGACGCGCGATACGTTTTGGCTGCGGCAATTCCATATTCATTTTGTTTCGGAGATGAAGTTGCTCTTGGTGAGCAATTTAATTTGGCATGTATCATCGGCAGTAAAACGTATTCGATTGCAGGCAAGAAAACTGCTTCTAGTAGTGCGGACACTGAATCAATTGAGCTAACGGTTCCAATTTCTAAAGCGACAAAGCCACAAATTCTCGAAGTGGAAATCAAAAACGGAATTCTTGAAAGTGCGCGAGTGAAGCTGCCAGTCTTTGGCGACGGGCGACTGTGGCGAGTCTAATCGGCAACCGCATAGACCGCGTAGCGGTCCGCCTTCTCATAGGCATCGTTCTCATTGGTATAGCGATCTTCTCGTTCGGCCACCACGACATCTTAGATGCCCGTTTCTATTATACCGGCGAATACGCGCAGCTATTCTTTTCTTTGCTAACAGCTGAACAATCGAGAGAGTACATTCGCACCGGAATTCTGGATTTAGTTTTTATACACTTCTACAGCTCTCTGATTTGGCACGAGTTTTCGAGGCTCGCATCAGATCCTCGGTTTCGAAAAGCGGCGCTAGCGCCGCCGATTCTCGATCTTTTCGAGACGGTTTCCATTTTATTAATACTTCTCACGGGAACGATACCGCAGAACCTTGATTGGCTTGGGATTTTAACTGCTAGCAAGTGGTCGACGGGGGCCCTGGTGTTTGCCTGGTGGCTGTGTTTACTCGTCGTCAACCGACGACGGCAGCCGCATCGCGGTCTCTGATATTTCTGGCTCTGGCTCTGGCTCTGGTTTTGGGATGAAGAAGTGCTTCGCTGTTAATTTTCCCAATTCCGGATGTCTGAAGTGAATATCAACGATTTGTCGGAATGAATCTGGATTCTCTAATAACCCATCAGTTTCGGTATTCACAATTATCACTCTCTCGGCAACATCAGTTTGAAGTTGATTTGCAAAAGCAGCTGAGCGCGGGCCTGACAAATAGAAAACTCCGAGTGCTTGCGAGTTTTTTCTCAGTAGCGCGGTGAGGTCTGCAGTCTTCGCATTTAAATGCACAAATCTTAGTTTCGCTTTGGGCAGTGCCGACTTGAAAGATTTAAAGAACGAGCCGCTCGCAGAGAAAACATAAATCGTTTTCTCCTGCGCCTCGAGAGCGAAGTCGCGATCAAGTTCGCGGCCCGCATCGTCGAGTCGTTGTTGAATGGTGGACTCTGCAACTCGCTTTAGCTCTGGGCTTCTAAGTGTTGCAAGAAGAACAGCATTGCTCGGGTTTTTCATTTGCGGCTGACCGAGCCAATTTCGTTTTGCAGTCAGAAGTCGTCTAACACTCTCATCGATTCGAGTTTCTGAAAGTCGTCCGCTCTGCACAGCTTTATACACACCATCGACAGCTTGCGCCTGAGCCTGTTTACTCCATGCGAGCATAATTAGATCTGCACCCGCTTCGATTGCACGCACGGCCCGCTCGCCAACACTTTTAATGCTCGTGGCACCGCCCATTTCGATGTCGTCAGTCATAACAACACCTTCGTAACCAAGTCGCTTGCGAAGAATGTCAGTCACGATTGGCTTTGAAAAGGTGGCCGGCACTCCGCTTGGATCAAGCTTCGGAAAAGAAATATGCGCAAGCATGACTGCCCAAGGTGTTTTGTCGCGAGCAATTTGCGCAAAAGGGAGAAGATCCAGCTCGAGCAGCTCTTGCAAGGACACTTCTTTTTCGGGAGTCATTTGATGACTGTCTTCGGCTACGCCGCCGTGACCAGGAAAGTGTTTCGCAGTGGGAACTATTCCAAATTTTTTCAAGCCATCGGCAAAACTTGATCCCATTGAAGCTACAAGTTTCGGATCTTTGCCGAACGTTCGAGTTCCAATGAAGTTGTCCTGGTTCGGATCAGAAACATCGACGACGGGAGCTAAGTTCATCGTGAAGCCAAGCGTGCGAAGAAGCTGTCCTGTGCTCGCGCCCGCGCTGTACGCAAGGTCCGCGCGCTTTGTTCCGCCGATGGCGAGAGCGCTTGGAAGTGGCGACTGAGTTTTCACTCGAATAACCGAGCCGCCCTCTTGATCGACAGCAATGAACATTGGAACTTTAGTGGTTTTAATTGCGAGAGCTTGAGCGGAGTAATTTAAATTTGCGAGCTG
>JAYSYM010000105.1:0-2152 GCA_043727635.1 Bdellovibrionales bacterium
AAACGCCGGAACGTCGTCACCAGTCGTTAAGAAGATCTGTGGCTGGTCAGATGAGAAGGTTATGGCTCGCTACATTCGCTTAGCGGGGATTGATGTTAAAGGGGCTACAGAGGCGCTTAACTTCATTAAACCTGAAGTGGTGGGAGCAAAGCTTGTGAACATGGCTGATTTTAGGAGAGACCCTAATAAATAGGGTCTCAAAGATTGAGATGGTTTAAACGATGAAACGGAAATCGCGAAAGCTTCAGCTAAATGACTCTTCGAAAGTGCGTAAGGTGTTGAAAACACGAGCGGGGAAGACGACCCCGCCATTTCTTTTCTAACTATTTAATCTTCCTCAATTTCTCAAAGTCGAAAATGTTAAAAATCTGAGCTGGGGGATTTTGGGGGACACGAACTGTGTTCACTTGCTCGCACGAACTCTCAGTTTGCTTCACCACTTCAGCATCGTTTGCTTTCGCAGCCTCCACTTTGTTTGAGGGCTGCTCGGCCAACGCTGCTTCTGCAACTTGGTTCAATGCCGCAGCAACCTTCCGTTTGGTTTCATCAACTTCTTCTACATATCTCATCGTCACATCTGGTGTGGCGTGATCGAGAAGTCGAGAGACTGCGTAGAAGTCGCCGGTGACACGGTTTGCTTGGGTAGCTGAAGTTTTTCTTAAGAGATGGGTACCACGAACATAATCAACGCCAATTAGTTTCAACGTTCGATTGTAGGCTTGCCCGATGCTCTTTCGAATCAACGGAGAATCATCATCGTGGTGAAATACCAAATCTGTTGAAACAGCTCGCCCAGCTTTGAGCTTCGTTAGCTCAGCAATCAAAACATCGGGCATTACGAGAAAACGGGCCTTTCCATTTTTAGGAGAAGACTTAACTCTCGGTTGCCAGTTGTCCTGATCCCAAACAATCGTTGATTCAATCTTGATAACTTTACTTTCAAGATCAATATCCTTCCAGTGAAGGCCACAAGCTTCGCCAATTCTTAAACCCAGACACAACTGAGTAAGTGCCAGCGGAAAGTAGAGTGGGTTCTTTTGCTCTTTGAGAGCTTTAAGAAACAAACTCAAATCTTTTTGCGTAAGCGACCGAACAGGTTGTTGGGCGTTGCGAACAATTTGCGCCGCTTTGTAGTGCTCAGTGAAGATCGGAATGACGAAAGATGGATTCTTTCTCTTACGATAAAAATTCAGAACTACTTTGATAAGATCGAGTTCCTTATCGTAACTGAGACGCTTGCGCTTGGTTTCGTGACTATTCACCCAATGCTTCACAAGCTGATCCATTACTTCAGGCTTTAAGCTCTCAACAGGTAAATCCATCATGACTTCAAGATGCGGAAGGCGTTTGTCATAAGTCTGCTTAGTCGAATAATCGATTCGCAGATAATGAAATGCCTTCCACTCGTCAACGAGCTGCCGGAACGTCAAGCCAGCTCCGCGAGCCTCAAGAGTATGCTCTCCTAAACGGTGGAGCATGCTTGAAGACGGCGAATGAGCCAAGGTTGGCGAGCCAGGTCTTGGCAGCGCACCTCGCTTGAATGCCTGTGCGTCTTCATAATTGCTGAAGACTGCCTGATCCTTTTTTGGCTTTCCATCAACTCCGTTGATTCGTCTCAAAGCTCTGTACTTTCCAGTGTCGACCCATTTATTTTTAATGGGGTCGAACTGAAATATTTTATAAATTCCTGGTTGGTTTTTAACTTTCACTTCTCTTTTACTCATCGAGTACCTCCTTTGTGGAGCCACTCACGAACGCGAAGAGGCGAAAAGCGCACCAACCTGCCAATTTTTAGGTACGGTATTTTGTTTTCTGAAACTAGTTTCCGAACATGGCGTACTGAGCACTCAAGCTCACGAGCCGCGTCGTCTACTGTCCAGACCAACTTAACTATTTTGTTATCAAAGATCGGGCCTTGGCTTCCAGAATCCATTTGGCGGGGTCTGTTAGTCAACTCATGCTGCTCATGTAAATCTGCTCGTAATGCCCAATATTCTTTCGTATGTTCCTGAAGTTCCTGAGCTTTGTTTTTATTTTCAATTCCCTGGTTTTCTTCCTTCATTCTTTTCCTTCTTTAATTTATTTTTTTATCTCAATCATTCCTATCCCCCGTCGGCCGTAGTCTTCGTCTTTGTGACTCCTCTCAACCAAA